>JABFRG010000746.1 GCA_013141295.1 Polyangiaceae bacterium | reverse complement strand
TGGTCGAAATCTGGCACATACCGCAGTGCCGTGTCGAGGTCTGGAAGCGTAAGGGGTGCCTTCACCGGCATGCTCGTGCGCCTACGCTCGGGGCGGACGCACCTCTGCGGTGTGTCGAGACGCATAGAGCTCGGGGACATGTGGGAGTGAGTTCGACGCGTCTCGACGCGCCAGCTTGACGCCACTTCTTCCCGGCCGGCGCCGATGGAGCGCCGCCCGGGAGAGCCGAAGCTGATCCCCATCAGCTTCTGCGTGCGGTACGCCGCGTCGGTCGACCGACCGACCGACCGAGACCGCGCAAGATTCCGCCGCCGAGGCGGCCGCGAGGCCGCGGAGGCAGAGCGAAGAATCGAAAATCGAAAATCTGCGAATCGCCGCCGCGAGGCTGGCGAAGCAAACCGGGGGGCCGCCAGGGCCCCGGCCCGGACGGACGCGCTGGAACAAAAAAACAGACGCGCCACCCGCCGCCGCAGGCCGACCGCTACGCGACGAGAACGCCCGTCAGTTGCTGCCAGCGCAGCAGCGGAAGCCCTGCTGGTAGTACACGTGACCCTCGCCGTGCGCGCGGGTCGCAGGCCGGCAGCGAGTCCGCACCGGACCGAAGTAGCCGCCCTTGAGAATGCTCGGGCGCTCTCCCGGGATGGAGGACCGCGTCCACTCGTCGATGTTGCCGGTCATGTCGTAGACGCCGAAGGCGCTCTTGCAGCTCCGCGCCGATCCCGACGGCGCACCATGGAAGATACGGTCGATCTCGTTGCGGGCGTGGTCGCTGTCGCGCGGGAGGAGGGAGCCCTCCTTCGGCATGTCCCAGGGCTCGTCGAAGACGCACTTGTCGGCATCACGCGTGTAGCCGGTGGGATAGGGCATGGCCTCCTCGCCCTCGCAGGCGAAGGTCCATTCCTCTTCGCTGCACAGCCGCTTTCCCTGCGCCTTGCACGCATCGCGTGCCTCGAACCACGTCACCATGACGATGGGGTAGGCATCCTTCTGGTTCGGATACTCGAACCGGTCGATGCAGAAGTGCTCGTCCTTGGTGGGATAGTCCTTCGACTGCTCGAGCCACTTGGCGCGATCGTATTCACCGCAGCGCTCCGGCCACTCCTTCTGAATCCACTTCGTGCAGGTCTGCAGCTGCAAGCCGTCGATGGAGAACGTGGGGTGCGTCTTCATCTTCCCCTTCACTTCCACCATGCCGGCCGGGCAGGCACCCCGGTTCTTCTCGCGAGCGTCGGTCACCGCGGTCGGCTCGGGAGTGCCACTCCCGATCATCTGCCAGTGCTTGCCATCGACCAGCCGCCATGCGCGAGACGGTTGCTCGTGCTCCGACTCGCTGGACGGCACCAGCCGAAGACCCGGGAGCGGCACCACGTGGTCGGCCACGGCCACCCCCAGTGCGTGGGGCTCGGCAGCGTTGGCTTCACCGTCGATGAGCAGGCCGCGGTGGGGGCCAATGAGAAAAATAGCGAGAAGGGAGCCTCCGACCAGCGCACGAAGCGTGCGTTTTGGAGGCTCCGAAGAATGAGCATTCATGGTCACAACCCTCGACTTCGTAGTTGCGAGCTACTGCATTAAACACTGGTGCCTAAGTCGCCTTTGTCAAAGAGCTTTTTTCTCTTTGTCACGGCGTACTTCCTTACGCGGTTCCGCGCGCCGGAGGCCCGGCCGAGAAGGCGGACTTGCGGCCGATGTAAGTCGCTCGTCGAGCTCATGGAGCGACGCGGCATCTCCGGACCGGAGCGCCCGCACGATGGCGCGGTGCGTCCGTACCACCTCGATGCATTCGCGCTCCCGACGCCCGGAAGATCCCTGTTCTTTCAGGTAGCGACGCGCCAGCGACAAGGCGAGGAACGCCGCCTGGTAGTGCCGCTCGATGCGCGCGTCCCGCGCCTTTCGTGACGCAACGCGGAGGGCCGCGCAGGCTTCGCAGGCTCCGTCGCCGCCGAGGGCGCCACCGCAAGAGGGACACATGATGGACACGGTAGCAGCTGGCGCTCCGAGGGCCCAAATAAGGGTCCCGAGGACGGCCTGGAGCCGCGCGCCCCCTTGATGCTAGGTTCGGCCCATGCCTGCTCATTGGCTCGCGAAGAGCGAACCCGCGAAATACGCCTTCTCCCAGCTGGTGAAGGACAAGAAGACCACCTGGGACGGCGTCCGCAACTTCGAGGCCCGGAACAACCTGCGCGCCATGAAGAAGGGCGATCTCGTCCTCTTCTACCACTCGACCGAGGGCAAGGAGATCGTGGGCGTCGCCAAGGTCGTGAAGGAGGCCTACCCGGACCCGACCTCCGACGAGGACTGGAGCGTGGTGGACCTCGCGCCGGTGAAGGCCCTCGAGGCGCCCATCACCCTCGATGCCATTCGCGCCCACCCGGTTCTCTCGGAGATGCAGATCCTGAAGCGCAACCGTCTGAGCGTGACGGCAGTGTCGCCCAAGGAGTTCCAGGAAGTCCTGAAGGTCTCGAAGACCAAACTGTAACGCTGCGGCCGCGCGCGGCATCGTAGCCTGGACCGGATGTCCCTCTCCCGCATGGCCATATTCTTGGTGCTGCTCGTGCTCATCGCCGGCGGCGGCCATTACTACCTGTGGACGCGGCTCGTGCGCGACCCCGCCTGGCCCGCGCGCTGGCACACGGTGGGCACCTGGGCGCTGGTGGCCATGCTGGTGGTGATGGTGGGTGGCTTCCTGGTGCGGCGGGCACCGCGCAACGTCGCCCTCCCCATCTCCTGGCTCGCCTACTCGTGGATGGGCATCTTCTTCTTGCTGTTCATGATGCTCCTGGTGGGCGACGTCGCCACCCTCCTGGTGAGGGCAGTGGGCGCCCTGCGCGGCGCCCCGCTGGACCCGGAGCGGCGGGTGTTCCTGTCGAAAGCCATTGCGACCGTGGCGGGCGGGGCAGCGCTGCTCATGGGCGTCGGTGGCGCTCTGAGCGTCATGGCCAAGACCGCCATCAAACGCGTCCCCATACGCCTGGCAAAGCTCGCCAAGGCCCACAGCGGCTTCACGCTCGTTCAGCTCACCGACGTGCACGTGGGTCCGACCATCGGCAAGGACTTCATCGAAGAGATCGTCCGGCAGGTGAACGAGATCGACGCCGATGCGGTGGTCATCACCGGCGATCTCGTGGACGGAAGCGTGGCCGACCTCCGGGAGCACGTCGCGCCGCTGGGAAAGCTTCGGGCGAAGCAGGGCGTCTTCTTCGTGACCGGCAACCACGAGTACTACTCCGGCGTCGACGAGTGGCTGGCCCATCTCGGAACGCTGGGCATCCGCGTCCTCCGCAACGAGCAGGTCGACCTGGGTGCCATTCACCTCGCCGGCGTCGACGACTCGAGCGCGCATCAATTCGGGCGCGGCCACGGGGAAGACATCCCCAAGGCGGTCCTCGGGCGCGACCCCTCGAAGCCTTTGGTGCTCCTTGCGCATCAGCCGAAGGCCATCGAAGGCGCGGCCGAGAGCGGTGTCGACCTCCAGCTCTCCGGTCACACCCACGGCGGCCAGATCATCCCGTGGAACTTCTTCGTGCGCTTGCAGCAGCCCTATGTCGCTGGCCTCTTCGAGCATCGCACGGCGCTCCTCTACGTGAGCTGCGGTACCGGATACTGGGGTCCGCCCATGCGCGTGGGCGCCCCCGCCGAGATCACCCGCATCGAGCTGCTCTCCACCTGACCGGCCCTCCAGCCCGGGCCGAGCGACCTTCCCACAGTTGAGCTAAGACCCTAAGCTGGTCCGTCTTTCGCCATGGCAACCACGGTAGCCCCCACCGTCTTCACCCGTCCGAGCGTGACCTCCCGTCTGCTCGCGTGGGCCGCGCGTGCGCTCGACGTGCGTCGCGGCGAGGGTGGGCTGGTGGTGCTCTCGTTCATCGTGCTTCTCCTCACCATCTCGGCGCACACGATGCTGGAGACGGCGCGTGACACGCTCCTCCTCGCCAAGATGCCGCGCCGGTCCCTCGGCATCGTCTACGTCCTCATCGCGGTCTTCACGCTTCCCACCGGCGCCATCGCGGCGGCCATGGCCAAGCGTTGGGGGCCGAAGCGGGCCCTCTCCGGGTCGCTCGTGGTGGCCGCGCTCTCGGTGCTCGGTGTACGAGGGCTGCCGGCAGGCGCCAACACGGCCATGACGCTGTACGTGCTCACCGGGCTCATCGGGGCGGTGCTGGTGCCACAGTTCTGGGCGTTTGCCGGCGGCCTCTTCACGGTGACCCAGGGGCGGCGCCTGCTCGGCCCCATCGCTTCGGCGGGGGTCATCGGCGGCTTCGTGGGCTCGGGTCTGGCCGCGGTGGCGGTGCGCATGATGCCCACGCGGCAGCTACTGCTGGTGGCGGGCGCCATCTTCCTCGTGGCAGCCGGGCGCATCCTCACCACACGCGTGGGCGACGAGCCGATCAACGGCACGGCTCTGGAGAACGAGAAGAAGGAGTCCATGTTCTCCCGGGACGCCATGGCCGACGTGCGGCGCGATCCCTTCGTCCTGCGCATCGCCGGCCTGGTCACGCTCTCCACCGCCACCGTGCTCGCGCTCGACTATCTGTTCAAGTGGAGCGTCGCCGAGTCGGTGCCGCCGGAGCGCCTGGGCCGCTACCTGGCGACGTACTACGCCATCGTCAACGGTGTTTCCCTGGTGATGCAGCTCTTCGTGGGCGGCGCCCTCGTTCGTCGTCTCGGCGTCACCAGCGCCGCGCTAGTGACGCCCATGCTCCTCGCCGGCGCCTCGGTGGGCATGGCGGTGTTCGGCGGCGCGCACCGGGCGGTGATGATCGCCAAGGGAGCCGACGGAGCCCTGCGCCACTCGGTGCACCGCATCACCACCGAGTTGGTGTACCTACCCGTGAACGCCACCACACGCGCGCGGGTGAAGCCATTCATCGACGGCGCGCTGGCGCGCTTCGCGCAGGCCATCACCGCGTGCTTGCTCCTGGCCATGGCCGAGACGGGTCGGCTGAGCCGCTGGCACATGACCGCGTTCATCTGCGTGCTGGCCTTCGCCTGGCTCGCGCTCGCGGCCAACACGCGCAAGCCCTATCTGGAGATCTTCCGGCGCGCCATCACCCGCGATAGCACGCTCGAACAGGGCACGCCCGCCCTCGACTTTGCCACCGTCGAGATGCTGGTGGAGCGCCTCAGCAATCCCAAGGCCGAAGAAGTGGTGGCGGCCATGCGCGTCCTCGAGGCCCGCGGACGCGAGCGCCTGGTGCCGGCGCTCATCCTCTACCACCCGGAGCCTCGGGTCCTGGTGCACGCCATCGAGGTGTTCTCGGCCTCCGACCGCACCGACTGGATGCTGCTGGCAGAAGCGCTGGTGACCCACACCGACGAGACCGTGCGCATGGCAGCGCTGCGCGCGCTCTGTCGCCGCGGCCGCGTGGACCTTCTGAAGAAGATGGCGGCCACCGATCAACCACGCATCCGCGCCTATGTGAACCTGTGGCTCGCGGTGCGCGCCATCCAGAACGAGCGTGAGCGTGCGTCGTTGCCCCCGGGAGCGCCACCGCCGCCGCCATCGAGCACCCGCGGCGTCTCGCCCGCCGAGGCGTTCCGCGACGAAGATGCCACCGCGGTGTGGGAGGGCACACTGGCCGCCATCGCCGACGCGCCGCAGCTTCCGGAGCTGGGCGACATGCTCCTCCAGTTCCTCGACGCCGGGCTCGACGTGCACGCGCTGCCTGCCGACGCCCTGGAGACCGCGACGGACTATCTCGATCTGCTCGCCCTCGCGGTGGCGAACCAGGCGGACCCGCGCACCATCCCGCGCCTCGTGCCGCGGCTGGCGTTCCGCGTGGGTCGCGACGCCATTCGTGGAGCGTTGGTGCGCCTGGGGCAAGCGGGCTTCGACGCCGTGGCGAACGCGCTGCGCGATCCCCGCTCGCCGCGCCAGCTGCGCATTCACTTGCCGCGGACGCTGGGCCGCTTCGGCACGCCGGAAGCGGCCCAGGTGCTCTTGCGGGTGCTGGAAGAGGACCGCGACGGGCTCGTGCGCTACAAGGCCATCCGTGGGCTGGGCGCGCTCGCAGGCGAGCATCACGTGCGCGTCGAGCCGCGACGGGTTGAGCGGTTCGCCTACGACAACCTCGTCGAGTACTTGCGCCTCCTCGGCCTCGGTGTCGGGCTGGAGCGCGGGTTCGATCCCGCGAGCGCGACCAACCCGCGTCGTGCCTTCGCGACCATGCGGTTCCTCGACGGGCTCCTGGAAGACAAGATGCGTCAGGCGCTGGAGCGCGCGTTTCGCCTCCTCAAGATCGCCTACCCCAAGGAGGACATTCACGGCGTGCACATCGCCGCCACCTCCAGCGACAAGCGCGCCCGGGCCAACGCCAGCGAGTTCCTCGACACCTTGCTCACCCGCAAGCACGAGCGGCGTCTCCGGGCCATCTTGCGCATCATCATCGACGACGTGAGCGGCGCCGACCGCGTCGATCGCGCCACCGCTTTCCTCGCCACACCGGCCCCGCGCGACCACCGGGCCGCCATCGTGGAGCTCTCCCGCGATCGCGACGGCATTCTCTCCGCCATCGCCCTCGACCATGCGCGCGCCTTCGGCGATCCGCAGCTGCTCGAGCGGTCCACCACCGCGCGCGGCGCCCGCGTCGAGGTCGACCCCAAGACCCGCGCGCTCGCATCTTCCCGGAGCGTGGTCGATGCTTGACGACGAGAACCTACGCAACCTCTCGCGCAGCCTATTTCTCTCGGCGTTCTCCGTAGGTACGCGGGTGGGTCAGTGGCAGATCGACCGGCTCGCGCCCACCCTCGAGGAGCGACAGGTTTCGCCGGGTACCGTGCTCTTCCGGGAAGGCGACATCCCGGACTTCGCCTACTTCATGGAAGGCGGCGAGGTGGAGCTCACGCGCGCCGGCACCACGCCGCTGGTGATGAAGGGCAAGTGGATCATCGGCGTCATGGAGTGCAACATCGAGCTCCGTCGCCTGCGCACCGCGACCATGCGCTCGAAGACGCGCCTCATCGCCGCTCCCGCCGGCGTCTGGCGCGGCATCTTCGAGGACGACTTCTGGTTCGTGCGCAACGCCTTCCTCGGAACTTCGCGCGCCGTAGCCGCCCTCTACGCTCGGCTCACCACGGAGCACCTGGTGGCGAAGCACTTCACCGGCACCCTCGACTTGCCGGAAGAGCCGCTCGATCTGGTGGAGCGGCTGCTCGCGCTCTCGGTGTCCAACTACACGCGCATGGCCGGCATGCAGGCCCTCACGGCGCTCGCGGAGAGCGCCACCGAGGCCCGCTACGCGACCGGACGCGCGCTGGCCGCCGCAGGCACCGGGCTCGGTCACATGCTGCTCTCGGGAACACTGGTGGGCCGTCGCGTCGGCCACGGTGGTAGCGTCACCATCGGCCCCGGCTCGTTCCTGCCCCAAGGCGTCCTCTATCACCCGGAGAACTGGGAGCTCGAGAACGAGGGCGAGCTGCGTGTCCTCTCGTTCCGGCCCGAGACGATGCTCGACGAGCTGGAAGAGCACCAGGACCTGGTGCGCTCGGTCCTGGGAACGCTGTGGCGCGAACGCGAGTGGCTCCTCGAGCACCTGGTGGCGCCCGAAGGCAAGATCGTCCTCGGCTAACGCGTTTGTCACCCCCTTCGGGCCGCGCTCGGGGAAAGATGCCCCGGTGCGCGCCCTCGGCATCTCCCTGCTCGTCGGCCTCGCGACGTACCTGAGCACGTCGCTTTCGGCAGCCGCGCCGCGCAGGCCCCGCTTCGAGCCGACGGACCTGGAGCTGGAGGAGCCAGGCGAGGCAGAGCTCGATCTCCAGCTCGGGCCGGCCTTTGGCGAGAGCGACGGCGGAACGCGCCTCATGCTCCCGGACTTCGAGCTCGACCTCGGCCTGTTGCCCAACCTGGAGATCGACATCGACGGCGCCTTCTCGCTCGATAGGGTGGACCAGGCGCATGGCCGAAGCCTGGGCGGCGACGCCCTCTGGACATCGCTCAAGCTCGGCCTCTACGACCGCCACCAGCCGGGCCGCGCGTTCGCGGTGGGGCTGCAGCTCGGTCCGCGTTTGCCCGTGATCCCGGGCACCCGGGGCATCGGCTATGGTGCGCTCGCACTGGTGGGCTTCGTTCGCGGCCCGCTTCACCTCGCGTTCAACGCGGGCGGGGTGGTGGATCCCGGCGATCAGGCGTTCGGGAAGCGCCCGGTGAGCGTGGTGCTCGGCGCCTCCGTCGACATCGACCTCGACGAATGGGACGTGTTCTCGCTGCTCGTGCAGGTGGGCTCGGCCATCTACACCAGCCCCGACCCCCACGAGCTCTCGTTGGGTGCGGGCCTGTCGTGGAACGTCACGCGCAAGCTCGAGGTGTCGCTCCTCGGCGTCGCGGGCATGTTCGCCCACACCGATCGCGCCACGTTGCTCCTGGGCTTCTCGCCCAAGGTCTCGTTGTTCTGATCGCGCTCAGAGCGCGGTGTAGCGGCGACCCCAGGGGAACTCCCAGGTGCGGTACAGGCGGGTCACGGCCTTCTTCTCGAAGTCTTCACGCACCGAGACCGGAAGCTCGGTGACGGCCTTCTTGGTCCACTCGGTGTGGCGCGTGCCATCCTCGAACACCACGTGAAGGTGCACCTCGGCATGCGTCTCGTGGGCATACTTAACGAACTCGAGCTCCACGCGGTCGACCGCGCCTTCCACCGCCGTCACCACGTCGGCATCGGGCTCACCCGCGAAGGCCTTGAACAGCCGCTCGCCAAGGTCGAGCTTTCGCCCCAGGGTGCGCCCCAGCACCTCGTGGATCCACGGCTCGAGCACCGCCAGCTCGTGCACCATGTCGTTCTTCGGCGTCTTCTTCCGCGAGAGGAAGTAGCGAACGATGAAGTAGAGAGCGAGCCCCGCGAGAAACGGCAAGACGAGCGACATGCGCACAGGGTAGCCACCGTCCCGCGCGCTGTCCAACCAGCCGGCCGCGCCCACCCAAGTGCGGGAGAACCAGTGGAAATATGGCCTGCGCGCCCCCATACTTCGCCCCATGTCGAGCTTTCCCGCGCGCTTCGTGAACCTCCCCGCGGCACGGGCGCGCTTCGGCGACCGGGTAGACCGCCTCGGGCCGTTCCTGCGCAAGGGCGATCCGGCAGCCGACGCCGTGGTCGACGTGCTCGCCACCATGCCCCGCGAAGTCGGCTGGCGCATGGTCGAGGCGGCGGCGAGCCGGGGCGTGAGCACGGTGCCCGAAGCCCCGGCCGCGCTCCGTGCGTTTTTCCAGGAGCTGGAGACGGTACCGGCGTGGGTCGACTTCCCTACCATCGATCTCGGCGGTCGCCTGGTGCTGCGCACCGGCATCCTCTCGGGCCTGGTCCTGGGCGCGCAGTCCATCGTCCTCGGCTACGCGTCGCCCGGTGGCAACAAGCCGCTGGTGCTCACCGGCAACCTCCTGGAGCGCGCCGGGCGGCGCCTCAACGAGACCGCACGCTACGTGCGCAACGTGGTCTCCCCGGGCGGCCTGCGCCCCTTCGCCGATGGCTACGTGAGCTCGGTGAAGGTGCGCCTCATGCACGCCCAGGTGCGCCGCATGCTGCAGAAGAGCCCCCGCTGGAACGAGGACGCCTGGGGCGTGCCCATCAACCAGCACGACATGGCCGCCACCACCCTGCTCTTCTCGCTGGTGCTGGTGCAGGGGCTGGAGAAGCTCGGCGTCTCACTGGGCGCCGAGGAACGTGAATCTTACATGCATCTTTGGCGTTGGGCCGGGCGCCTCATGGGCGTGGACGGCGACATCCTCCCCACCTGCACGCCGGAGGCGGAGCGCCTCGCCGACGTCATCGCGGCCACGCAGGGCGCCCCCGACGACGACGCCCGCGACCTGGTGCGAGCCTTCCTGCAGGCGGGAGTGAACGAAGCGCAGAACCCGAAGGAACGAACCCGGGCCGAGCGCGGCGTTCTCCTGCTGCGCGCGATATCGCACGAGCTCTTGGGGCGCGATCTGGCCGTGGAGCTGGGCTTCGCGCCCTCGCCGCTGCGGCTCGCGCTACCGGTCATCCGCCGCCTGGTGCGAAGCGGGGAGCTCATGAAGCGGGCGCGCCCCTTCGGTGACGCGCAGCTCCGGGCCGGAACCCGCTACTGGGACGACGTGCGCGACCGCGGATACGCCCTCTACGGTACGCCCTTCCACCTGCCGGAGCACGTGGCGGCGTGAGCGCGCGCAGCCAAGGTGTCACGCTTCGTCCGTGTCGAACGACGTACCCTTCGATGCGCCTCCCCGCTCGCCGCCCTCGCCTTCTCTCCTATCTCGCCGCGTTAT
>JABFRG010000693.1 GCA_013141295.1 Polyangiaceae bacterium | reverse complement strand
GCTGGTGGGCCAGGTGCACGCGCCTTCGCTGGGCGTGGTGTGGGCCGGGGCGGCGGGCGCTTTCGCCACCCGCAACGGCGAGCCCTGCCACGTCACCGACACCGCCGACCTCGACTCGGCGCTGCTGGCCACGGGCTTTCCCTACGATCGCCGGACCTCGCCGGAGAACAACTTCGACGCCTTCATGGCGCTCAAGCTCAAGAGCCGCGGCGTGCGCCGCTGCGGCTCCGCCTCGATGGACCTCTGTTTGGTGGCCGACGGCACCTACGACGGCTACTGGGAGCGCAAGCTGAAGCCGTGGGATCTGGCGGGTGGCGCAGCCATCGTCTCCGGCGCCGGTGGCCGTCTCTCGAACTTCCAGGGCGGGCCCGCCGACGTCCTCAGCGGCTACCTGGTGGCCACCAACGGCGCGCTCCACGATCGATTGGTGGAAGCCATTCCCTGAGATGTCTGCGGGGAATCGCATGACCATCGACGCGTACCTCGCCTTGGAGCGCGAGGCGGCGGAGAAGCACCAGTACGTGGCGGGAGAGGTGTTCGCCATGGCCGGCGCAAGCCCGCGCCACAACGGCCTGGTCGCCAATCTCGTCATGCTCGTGGGGCAGTCGCTCGTCGGGAAGCCGTGTCGGGTGTTCCCTTCGGACCTCAAGGTGCACGTCCCCTCGTTCGAGCTCTTCACGTATCCCGACGCCAGCATCGTGTGCGGCCCGCTGGCGCCGTACGGAGAAAATACCGACGTCGTGACCAATCCGCGGGTGCTCTTCGAAGTTCTTTCGGAGTCGACGGAGCGCTACGACCGCGGCGACAAGGCCGAGGGCTACCGCAGCATTCCATCGCTGACCGACTACGTGCTCGCCTCTCAGCAGAAGGCGCACGTCGAGCACTACGCGCGGCAACAGGATGGCTCTTGGCTCCTCCGCGAAGCGGGGCCGGGCGGCGCGATCGAGCTCGGCAGCGTGCAGGTGCGACTCGACGTGGATGCGCTGTACGCCGGGGCGTTCGAGCTACCGAGCTGAGGTCGCGCGGCGATGGAGGAGCGCGGCGGAGAAGTTCTGCCCCAGGCCCATGCCGAGGAGAACGATGTGCCTCGGCGCGAGCGCGCGCGCGTGGAGCGAGAGCGTGACGGCCGCGGTCGCGAGCGTGCAGTTGCCGAACTGCTGGAGCACGCTGGGCAGGTCGCCGACACCGAGCAGCCCTTTCCACGCATCGAGGAGCGCGACGCTCGGCTGGTGCCCCACCAGCGCCACATCGGCGGGAGCAACACCGTGCCGCTCCACCAGCTTTCGAAACAGTCGCTCCGGCACCGAGAGCCCGAGCTCGCGAAAGGCGCGGGCGGCCTCCGCCTCGAACACGAAGAGCGGCCGCTCGCCATCGCCCACGCCCGGCGGCGATCTGCGCGCAGCCCGCATCTGCAGGGTCATGGCGCCGCGCCAGGCCCCGTGGGTCTCGCTCGCTTCGTCCACGAGCTCCCAGCTGGCGTCGCGCGAAACCACCACCGCGCCCGCGCCGTCTCCGATGCCCGCGGCACCCGCATCGGCGTAGTCCACCAGCCGACTCCATCCAGCCGCGACCACCACCAGCGCACGCTCGCTGCGCCCCGCGGCCACGGCGTCGCACGCGCAAACGAGCGCATCGACGAAGTTGGTGAACTCGGACTGGATGGGGACGACCTTGGCCTCCCGGGGCAGTCCCAGCGCTTCGTGAACGCCGAAGAGCCCGCTCGGCAAGAGCACTTCCCCCGGGGAGACGGCGCCGTAGAGTCGGTCGATTCCGTCCGCGGCCACGCCGGCGTCGGCGAGCGCACGCTGGGCGGCGAGGACGCCGAGGTCTTCCAGTCGCTCTCCCGGCGCCAGCACCCGACGCTCGTGGAAGCCTACGAACAAGTCTTCGGCGAACGGCGGCTCGTGCCGGAGAAACAGCGGATCGTCGTTCTTCCGGATCGTATCGGGAACCGCGTGACCGAGACCCACGACGCCGATGGCGTTGCCCTGCTCACTCATCAACCTGCTCCTGCGGGCCCGGCGGCCGCTCCGACATTACCGAAGAACTCGGCCACCGACTTCGCGCGACGCCCGAGCGTGGGTGCGACCACCGAAGGGTCGATGCGCGCATTGACGACGGTGGGCCCGGGGGCCGCGAGCGCAAGGGCGATGGCGGCGCGAAGGCTAGCCACCGAGTCCACCTCCACGCCGCGGGCACCGAGGCCACGCGCCACCGCGGCAGCGTCGATCCGATGCCGGAAGCCGTAGAAGCCATGGTCTTCTCCGAACGCGAGCCGTTCGCCCTGCTGGATCATCCCGTGGCCCGCGTTGTCGAGGACCACCCACACCACCGGGAGGCCGAGCTCGACCGCGACGTGCACCTCGAAGCCGTGCATGGCGAAGGCAGCATCGCCGGTGAGGGCCACCGCCTTTCGACCAGGCGCCGCCAATGCGCCGCCGATGACGCCGGCCACCGAGCTGCCCATGGCCGCGAGGCCCATGTCGATGAAGTAGGTACCCGGGTCGCGTGCCTCGAAGTAGTGGCCGGCCCAGAGCGACGCGTTTCCGGTGTCGACGAAGAGCATCGCGTCGTCGGGCATCGCCGCTCGCAGCTCGGCCACCAGGCGCGGCGGAGAGAGGGGCGACGCCTCCGAGACCAGCTCCGTCGCTTGCTCGTGCCGCGGAACCTCGGCTTCGATACGCGCGATCGCCCGACCGACGGTGGACGTTCCATCCGGTGCCACCGGCCCGAGGGAGCTCGCGAGCACTTCCAGGGTCGCGCGGGCGTCGCCGACCAATCCCACCGTGACCGGGTAGTTCTTGCCGATCTCCGCAGGATCGACGTCGATCTGGATGAACGCGTCCTGGGCGACGAGCCGCTTGCTCCAGGCGCTCGACGCGAACTCGTTGAGGCTCGAGCCCACCACGAGGATCACGTCGTCGTCGTCGAGATAGCGATCGGCGCGGGCGTGACCGCCCATGCCGAAGACGCCGAGCGAGAGCGGGTGGTTCTCGGGGAACACCGACTTGCCCTTGGGTGACGTCACCACCGCCGCGCCCAACCGCTCGGCGAGCTGCAAGAGCGCGGACTCTGCACCGGCCAGCGCCACGCCATGGCCGGCGAAGACGATGGGGCGCTTCGCCGCCGAGAGCAGCGCCGCGGCCCGTGCGATCGCCTCGGCCCCCGGCACTCCGGTGGATTGAACGCGGTAGTCCTGCGGAGCGCGCACGTCGTAGGGCACCGCGGCGCGGGCGATGTCGGCCGGAAGGTTCAGGTGAACCGGCCCCGGACGCCCGGTGGTCGCAGTGCGCAGGGCGTGCCTCAAGTGCCGCATGCCGGTCTCGGCGGCGCCCAGCATGGTCGAGAGCTTGGTGACCGGCCGGAAGACCTCCACCACGTCGACGCCGTGCCACGTGCTCTCCTGAATCGCGCCCAGGCCGAACATGCGGGTCGCCACCTGACCGGTGAGATACAGCACCGGCAACGAATCGGCCCAGGCCCCGGCCACACCGGTGAGCGCGTTGGTGGCTCCCGGGCCGGAGGTGACGCAGCACACGGCGAGCCCCCGGCGCACCCGAGCGTGCGAGTTCGCCATGAAGGCCGCGCCCTCTTCGTGCCGGGCCAGCACGTACTCGATGCGATTGCGCGCGCGCAGGGCACCGAAGAACGGCGTCAGCGGCCCACCGGGCACACCGAAGATGTGGGTGATCCCCTCGCGTTCGAGCTGCTCGAGGATCTGATGAATGAGAGGAGACGCGTCCGCCATCCTCCATCGAATACCATCGGCCAGCACCACGCGCCCGTCACCCAATCGGGTGGCAAGGGCTGCGCCGGCTACTCGATGACCTGGATGGCGCCCAGCATGGCTGGGTGTACTTTGCACGCAAACCCGAAGGTGCCGGTGTTGGGGAACGTCACCTTGCCGGTGTCGGGCACGCTGGAGAACGGGTTGGGGCCGTTCCCGCCGAGGGGCCCCAGCGGGTGCACCGCGAAGTCTCCTTCGAAGGCGACCTGCTGCCCCTTCTTGACGATCATGCAGCGGTTCGCCGCGGAGGAGACCGAGAAGTCCCAGACGATCTTGCGTGCTGCGGTGGGCGCGCTCTCGTCGACGAAGGTCTTGCAGCCGTTGACCACGACGCCGCCACCGCCGTCGCTGCCGCTGTCGCCTGTGCCCGCGTCGCTGCCACCGGAGCCGCTGCTGCTGCTGCTGCCACCGCTGCTGCTGCTACTCGTTCCGTCGCTGGAGCACGCGACGAGACCGGCCAAGCCCACGACAACCAGAATTCCTTGCCACGTTCGAAGCATCGGCTGAGCTTCGCCGACTTGCGCCGCTTGTGCAGGTGACAACCGCTCTGCTGCGGAAGGCCACAGTTGCACACGTTCTTTCGCCGGCAGGTGCCGTCGTCGTCCCGGCTGCGGGTCGGCAAACCGGGTCGGCAAGTAAGCGCGAGCAGGACGAGCGGTGAGGGCAGCGCGAAATTCCCGAACAGCGACGACTGCAGCTTCGCTCAAGCAACAGGACAGTAGAGCGAGGAGGATTCGGTCGAGACCGAGCGCGGCCAAGGAGGAGCGCGCGGAGCGGACTCCTGTCCGTGAGCACGGCCGACGACGGCCCCGCGAAGGTATCGGCCGAATCCTCCCGCTCTACTCGGCCAGCCAGGCGCCCCCGCGGAACGTGCGGAACTCACCGTCACGGCCGGCCCAATCGCCCACGAAGTACACCTGACCCTCGCGCGCGGTGGCCGGGAGCTCGCTCTCGCTCGCCACGTTCTCTCCCTCGAAGAAGGTGGAGGGTGCCGCGGAGGCGACGGCATCGACGATGCGGGCGGTCTCCTGGAGCTTCTCCCAGGCGCGGTAGGCGTTGTAGGCGCCCACCCAGCGTTCGATGTGGTTGCCGGTGACGATCATGTGCCAGCGATTGGCGGTGGAGGAGCGGATGGACCCCGCGTTGTAGGCGGCGGCGATCTTCGGCGGGTCGTGGTCGTGGTGGGCGACCTGGTAGGAAGACCCCATGTACTTTGCACCCACCATGAAAGAGAAATCCGGGGATGAGTGCATCTTCGCCAGACAGGCGGCGCTGGTGTAGCCGCTCACGGTGCCGGCGCAGGTGCCGCCCGTGACCTGCATGGGGCCCGATGAGAGGCCGTCGCTGGAGCCCGCGGGGTTGGTGCAGTTCGACTCGGTGATGGCGGTGGCCACCACGCTGGCCCGGGAGACGCGATACAGGTCGGCGTACTTCACGATGGAGGTGCCGTAGGTCTTCATGCAGGTGGTGACCGTCGCGACGCTGCCGGCGGGCGGACTCGCCACCACCACCGTCTGGTTGTTCACGCTCCAGGCCACGCCCGAGAACACGCTGTGCGAAGGCTGATTGGGGTCCAAGAACCCGCGATCGGCAGGCGGCTTCGGCGGCGTGGCGGCGTCGCCCTTGGGCGCGCCCGCATCGTGCGTGGCGGGCGGCGCGCCGGCATCGCCCCCGGCAGGCGTCGGGACGGTTCCGGTCGGGCCTGGCGGGAGCACACCTTCGGGGGCGCCGGAGGGATCGCTCGCACATCCGAGGGCAAGCGCCATCGACGCAGACGCGAAGAGGACCGAGGCGTGGAGCGCGTTCATGCAGCGAGGTTCAGCAAGACACGTGCCCGGCCGCCGATCCCGGATTTCGGGCGACGCCGCATGGTCGTGCTGCGAGAGAGCCGCGACGCACCGCGATCTTCCAGGCCTCGGTCGCGAGATCCGGCAGCCGTCGCGAGCCCGATGCATGCGCATTCTCGCGAGCACGCGGCAAAAACGGGGAGGAACGGAACTTGCTGACCGCCGCTTCATGCGCCTGCTCACGTCGTTCGTCGTGCTCGTCGTCCTCGCTGGCTGTGCAGCCGATGCTGCTCCCGTAGAGCCACTCGCCGACGATGACAGTCACGTGGGCCTCCAGGACCCCAACGACGCGAAGGACGCGGCGCCCGCCATCGATGCAGGTGCGACGACGCCGGAGCGCGATGCCGCTGCGCCCCCGCGGTCCGATGCGGGAGCACGCACCGATGCGGGCGTGGACGATCCCAAGTGCGATCTCGCGACCCCCAAGGCCGCGCCGTATCTTCGCTACGGGCTGCACCCGGATGCGTCCAACGCACTGGTGTCCATCGGCATCACCTCGGCGCGGATTCTCCAGACCATCGGCTCGGCGGCGGCCTCTGCGGGCACCCACGCGCAAGACGGCACCGCCTCCGGCAAGCCCTACTCCGCTGCCACCGACCTGAGCGTCTCGGGCTTGAGCAGCACGCAGATCGCCACGCTCCTCGACGACTTGGCGCGGGTGGGCTACGCCGGTTGGTACCGGCGCCCAGGCTTCGACGGCTGGCCGGCCAGCGAGATCGCCCACATTCACGTCATCTGGGTAGGCGCGCCGATGAAGCGCTCCCTACGCGATCAGATTCACGACTGGGTGGTGGGCAAGAACGGCCTCGCGAGCCACGGGCCGTACGCGTTCCATGCGTTCCCCAAGTGTCGCCGCGACGCGATCCTGGAGCGCTTCGTCCTGCACAACCCAGCCACCAACTGAACGCGATTCAGGGCTTCCGCGCGCGGGTGAGCAGGTAGTCCTGCCGCACGATATTGTCGTCGAAATAGACGCCGATGAGCGCCTCGAACTCGGCGCGGAGCGCCGCGAGCTTCGGCGGATCGCTCTCGCCCAGCGCCTGCACGAGCTTGGTCATGGGCCCGATGTTCCGCTCCATGAGCATGCGGTGGTGCTGCACGCTGAGCACCTGCACCGACATGACGTCGCGCGCGAAGAGGAGATCCTCCACCGCATCGCCGAGTCGCTGACGCACCACGTGGATGTCGCCCCATTGCGGCGGCGGAGAGGCGCCCGGCGGCGCCGGCGGCGCGTACTTGCCGATGAGCGCGAACATGCCGCCCACGAAGTGCTCGGGGGGCCAGGTGGAGAACGCGATGGTGCCCCCCGGTCGGAGCACGCGGAGCATCTCCCGAGTGGCCACCTCCGGGCGCGGCGCGAACATGTGCGCGAACTGGCTCACCACCACGTCGAACGACGCGTCTCCGTGGGGCAAGGCTTCGACGTCCGCCTCGGCGAAGCGCACCGCGAGGTTCATGATGCCGGCGTTCTCCCGGGCGTGGGCCACCAGCTCCGGCGTGAGGTCGATGCCGGTGACGTCGGCCCCGAGCCGGGCCGCGGTGAGGGCGACGACGCCGGTGCCACAGCCCACGTCGAGCACGCGCATCCCCGGTCCGATGCCGGCGAAGCGCACCAACCGAGGCGCCACCGAGGCGGTGAGCATCTCGGTGGGGCCGAAGGTGGCCCACGCCTGTTTGGCCTGTTCCTTGAAGCGAGAGATGGGATCCATGGTCGGGCAGCGTATCCTGGGCGCATGAAAGAGGAATTCGATTCCATCATCGTGGGCGCAGGACAAGCCGGCCCGTTCCTGGCGGTGCGCCTGGCCGAGGCCGGAGAGCGCGTGGCGCTGGTCGAGAAGCGCGCCCTCGGTGGCACCTGCGTCAACGACGGCTGCACGCCCACCAAGACCTTGGTGGCGAGCGCGCGCGCAGCGTGGTTGGCGCGCAACGCGGCGGCGTACGGCGTCGACATCGGTGGCCCCATCACGGTGGACATGAAGCGGGTCAAGGCGCGCATGGACGCGGTGGTGGGCGAGTCGCGGACGAGCCTCGAATCGTGGATCGGCGGCACCAAGGGCATCGAGCTGGTGAAGGGCCACGCGCGCTTCGAGGGACCGCGCACGGTGCGCGTGGACGGAGGTCGACTTCTCACGGCCAAGCGCGTCTTCGTCAACGTGGGGGCGCACCCGGTGGTGCCCCGGCTGCCCGGCCTCGAGAACGGTCCCTACCTCACGAGCACGTCGATCCTCGACCTCGACCAGCTACCGGAGCACCTGATCGTGCTGGGCGGCGGCTACATCTCGCTGGAGCTGGCGCAGATCTACCGGCGACTCGGCGCCGAGGTCACGGTGGTGGAGCCTGGCCCGCGCTTGCTCTCCCGGGACGACGAGGACGTGTCGCAGGAGATCCGCACGTTCCTCGAGCTCGAGGGTGTGAAGGTGCGAGTGAGCACCAAAGCCAGCAGCGTCGAGCACGCAGGTGGGCGCGTCGCGCTCCTCACCGAGCAAGGTCGCATCGAAGGCAGTCACCTCCTCGTGGCCACCGGCCGCGCGCCCAACACCGGCGATCTCGGCGCGGAGGCTGCGGGCCTCGCGCTGGATGCGCGGGGCTACATCGTGGTGGACGACCAGCTGCGCACGAACGTGCCGGACGTGTGGGCGCTCGGCGACTGCAACGGGCACGGCGCCTTCACACACACCTCGTACAACGACTTCGAGATCGTCGCCGCCAACTTGCTCGACGGCGACACGCGACGGCTCGGTGATCGCCTGCCCATCTTCGGGCTCTACACGGATCCGCCGCTGGGGCGCGTGGGAATGACCGAAACGGAGGCGCGCAAGAGCGGACGCCACGTGCTCGTGGGCAAGCGGCCCATGACCCGGGTGGCGCGCGCCCGGGAGCGCGGAGAGACGCACGGGTTCATCAAGATCCTCGTGGACGGCGACACCAAGGAGATCCTCGGCGCCGCCATTCTGGGCGTGGAGGGCGACGAGGTCGTCCACTCGCTCGCCACCGTCATGTACGCCAAGGCGCCCTACACGGTGCTTTCGCGCGCGGTGCTGGCACACCCCACCGTGAGCGAGCTCGTTCCCACCACACTGCAGAGCCTCGTTCCCCTCACTTGAGCTTGGGCGAAACCAGCTGCACCATGGCCTCTTCCAGCGAGCCCGCGAAGCCACGCAAGGTGGGTCGAAAAGCCTCGCTCTCGAGCGCTTGGCGCGCGGCTGCCTCGAACGACCACTGGGGCTGGTAGTCGATCTCTTCCCAGTAGCGGGCGTCTTCCGGCAAGAGATCGCCTTCGAAGCCCAGCACCAGCTCGCGCGCCAGCGAGAAGTCCGCGCGCGTCACCAGCTTGAGCCACCAGGACGAGAGCGACACGCTGAGGAGCGGCACGCGAACGCTGGGTACGCGTCGCCCGCGGAGCGCCGCGATGGTGGAGAGGATCTCCCGGCCGCTCACCACGTCGGGCCCGGGAATGTCGTACCAGGCGCTGTGCGGCAAGGGCAGCGTGAGGCCCCGCACCAGGGCGACCACCGCGTCTTGCAGCGCCAGCGGACGGGTGCGCGACGCGGTCCACGAGGGCAAGAGCATCGCCGGCAGACGCAGGGCCAGATCGCGAACGATCTGCCAGGACGCGCTTTCGGCACCCACGATCATCGAGGCGCGGAGCTCCAGCACCGGCACCTTGCCGCTCCGCAGCGTCTCCCCCACCCGGAGGCGGCTCCGCAGGTGCGCGGAGACCTTGCGCGGGCCATCGCTGGGCGCCACGCCGCCCAGGTACACCATGCGCTCCACGCCGGCGCGTGCCGCGGCGTCGCGGACCTGCTCCGCCACCCGCAGCTCGGTGGCCGCGTAGTCGCGCGCCCCCTGCCCCATCGCGTGCACCAGAAAGAACACCGCATCGACGTCGCGGAGCACGCGGTCGAGATCGCCCGCACGCTCCACGTCACACTGGACCCACTCGACGTGGGTCGCCGCTCGCTGCGCGACAGTGGGGGTGCGTGTGGCCGCGCGGACGTCGTAGCCTTGCTCGATCAGCGCCGGGACGAGCGCCCTACCGATGAATCCCGTGGCGCCGGTGACCAGCACACGCTTGCGCGCGGGCGGAGGGTTCACCGGCATGGGGCGCGATTCGAGGGGTGTGCGGGGTACAGACCTGCGGAGCTTACGCGAATACTGTGCATGGAGGGCGACCGTGTGGGGTCGACCGGTTCGCGCGGCAATTGGCTGGGCGTTCGGGGTGGGAGCTACAGGTTGACGCGGAGGGGCACCGCCGTGGTGGCGAAACCGGTCGCGCGGACCTGGAGCGTGAACGGCACCACCGACTCCACCACGTCGCACTCCTTGTGCGGCTTGGTGCAGCGGGGATCGCAGGTGCCGGGAACCCACACGCAAACAGAGCCGGTCTTGGTGGGGAAGGTAGCCGTCAGAAGCTGTCCCACGTTGCCGAGCTTGACGCCGTTGAGGAACACCTCGCCGTTCGCGAAGGGCGCACCCAGGCGGTCGGTCGCGAACACGGTGAACCGCACCGGCACCCGCGCGGTTACTGCGGCGGGGCTCACCGAGACGAGCATCTGCCGCGGCCCATACGCATCGCGAGCGCCGGCGATGTCGCCCTGGGAG
>JABFRG010000230.1 GCA_013141295.1 Polyangiaceae bacterium | reverse complement strand
GCGTGTACGAGGACCCGCTGCCGCGCGCGGTGATGGAAGCCATGGCCATGGGCAAGGCAGTCCTGGCGCACGCGGTGGGCGGCATTCCGGAGCAAGTCGTGCACGGCGAGACGGGCCTCCTGGTGCCCCCGGGCGAGCTCCTCTCGGCGGCGCTCCTCTCGTACTTTCACGCGCCGGAGCAGCGCACGAGCCACGGCACGGCCGGTCGACGCCGCATCGAAACGCACTTCGAGGCGGCGGCCCACGGGCGCATCATCCAGGAAGAGATCCTGCGCGCGGCCGGCAAGGACTAGCGCTCGTGAAGGGCGAAGAGGAAGACCCGCCGGTCGAGAAGCCGAAGTCGCTGGGGCGCACCGCGCTGCTCCTGCTTCCGCTCCAGTTCCTCTTCCGCGGCGGTGAGGCGGCGCTCCCGCTCCTGCTCGCGCTGTGGTTCGGGCGCAACGACGCCACCAACGCCCAGGTGCTCCTGGCGAAGTTCTTCACCTTCTCCGGCGCCATCCTGGTGGCGTGCTTCCAGGACTCGGCCTTCGTGCCCACGCTCATGCGGGTGCGGGTCGACACCCCTGCCCGCACCGGCCACGTGGCAGGCAGCATCCTCTCCTACACGCTGGTGCTGGGCTTCGGCATCGCGCTGCTCATGGGCGGCGGCGCCGCCGCGTGGGCGCATCTTCGCTACCCGCCGGAGATCACCGCGGTCGCCCGCGGGCTGACGTTCTTCTACGCCCTGCACATGTTCGCGCTGTGCGTGCGCGCCTTCCTGGTGGGGCTCCTCAACTCGCACCACGCCTACGCCGCGTACCCGGTGGCGAGCGGCATCGGCATGGGCGTGGCCCTCGGCACCATCTTCGTGGCCAAGCGCTACATGGGCATCACCGCGGTGCCCATGGGGCTCTTCTTCGGCGAGATCGTCTCTTCGTTCCTGCTCTACCAGGTGGCGCGCCGCTACGTGACCTTGCGCTTCGGCTTCACCCGGGAGCCGGAGCTCAAGATCTTCGTGGCGCTCGTCTCCGCGGAGGTTCTGGGGAACGTGGTGACCCGAATCAACCCCCTGGTGGACCAGATGGTGGCCAGCTGGTCGTCCATCGAAGGCGGCGGGACCATCCTCAACTACGCCTTCGACGTGGCCACTCTGCCTACCTCGCTGGTGCAGGCCAGCTTCCTCTCGGTGATGCTCTCGCACCTCTCGCAGCACGCCGCCGAGGGCGATCGCGGGCAGTTCCGACACACGCTCCGGCGCTCGCTCCTGTGGGTGATAGCGCTCCTGGCCGGCGCGTGCTTCCTGCTCTTTCTGGTGCGAAAACCGGCCATGCGGCTCATTTTTGCCCACGGCGCCATGGACGTGGGCGGCGCCGATCTCATTGCAGAGGTGCTCCCGTTCGCGCTCCTGGGTACGGTGCCCTTCGGGGTGCTCCTGGTGCTCGCGCGCGCCCACGTGGCGCTCCGGAACACCCGGATCATGATCACCATGGGCATCCTCAACGCGGTCCTCAACGCCGGCTTCAACATCGCGTTCTTCCGGGTCCTGGGCCTCGCCGGTATCGCCCTGGCCACCGCGGTCATGAATCTGGTGGTGGCAATCGTTTTCTACGTTCGGCTGCGCAAACCCCTGGAAACCCTTGCGCCGGACCAGGGGGCTGGGTAGGTAGTGCCCTGCCCATGCGACTCGTTGTTTTTGGCGCCGGTTATGTAGGTCTCGTCACCGGAACCGGCCTCGCCGATCTCGGGAACGACGTTCTCTTGGTGGACATCGATCCCGAACGCGTCGCCGCGCTCAACGAGGGTCGCGTTCCCATCTACGAGCCGGGCCTCGGCGATCTCATCAAGCGCAACACGCGCAACGGACGCCTCTCGTTCCAGTCCACCATCGGCGCCCCCTGGGACGATGCCGATCTCTATTTCATCGCCGTGGGCACGCCGGAAGACGCCAACGGCAGCGCCGACGTCCGCGCCGTGTACGCCGCCGCCGACCAGATCGCCAAGATCGCCAAGTCGAGCGCGCTGGTGGTGATGAAGAGCACCGTGCCGGTGGGCACCTGCGACGCGCTCCAGGGCTACCTCGGCGCCTCCAAGCGCCACGGCGTGGA
This sequence comes from Polyangiaceae bacterium, assembly GCA_013141295.1. Lineage (GTDB taxonomy): Bacteria > Myxococcota_A > Polyangia > Polyangiales > Polyangiaceae > JABFRG01. The sequence goes on along the minus strand of JABFRG010000230.1, from coordinate 8,169 downwards.
GCTCGAGGTGGTGTCGAATCCGGAGTTCCTCCGGGAGGGCGACGCGGTCACCGACTTTCTCCGGCCCGAGCGGGTGGTGCTGGGCGTGCAGAGCGACCGGGCGCAGCAGATTCTCCGGAAGCTGTACGCGCCGATCCAGCTCCAGGGCGAGCGCGTCGTGGTGACGGATCCGCGGTCGAGCGAGCTCATCAAGTACGCGTCCAACTCCATGCTGGCGATGCGTGTATCCTTCATGAACGAGCTCTCGCGGCTCTGCCACGCCACCGGCGCCGACATCCACTCGGTGCGCCTGGGCATGGGCGCCGACTCGCGCATCGGCAAGAAGTTCCTGTACGCCGGCCCCGGCTACGGCGGCTCGTGCTTTCCCAAGGACGTGAAGGCCCTCATCGCCCTCGGCAAGCAGCACGGCGTACACCTGCGGCTGGCCGAGGCCACCGACCTCGCCAACGACGAGCAGGCGGCCTTCCTCGCCACCCTCGTGGACCAGACGCTGGGCGGCGTGAAGGGCAAGACCCTGGCCTTCTGGGGCCTCTCCTTCAAGCCGGAGACCGACGACATCCGCAACGCGCCGTCGCTCCGCCTCGCCAAGGTGATGCTCGACGCCGGCGCCAGCATCGTCGGCCACGATCCCGAGGGTGGCGAGAACTTCCTCAAGGCGCTCGGCGACACCGGCGGCCGCGTCCGCGTGGTCGACCGCGACTACGACGCCCTCGAAGGCGCGCATGCGCTGGTGCTCCTCACCGAGTGGCGTAGCTATCGCGCGCCCAACTTCGACGAGATCCGTCGCCGGCTCCTGCCCCCTTCCCCGGTGGTCATCGACGGCCGCAACATCTGGCGCTCCGCCGAGGTGCGCCGGGCCGGCCTGCGCTACGTGGGCGTGGGCGTGCCCAGCACTGGGTCCACCGCCCAGATGCCCGCCAAGAGCTCCCGCGCCCTCGACGGGAGCTGAAGGGCCCCACAATGCCCGGCGGCAGGGTCGTGCTCATCGGCTGGGGCAACGCACGGCCGGGGCACCTTGCCCCCTACGAGGCGCTGTACCGCGCCCGAGGCGACCAGGTGTCCACCACCATCCCCGACACCGCGGCGGGGCTCCTGCGACCCGATGGGTACCTGCGGACGGTGGCGAGCCTCGCGGCAGACCTCGCGGGCAACGCGGGCGCGCACCCCACGTGGGTCCACCTCTTCAGCGACAACGGCTTCATCGCCTGGGCGGCGCTCTTGCGCACGCTGGCCGAGAGCGGCGCGGGCCGAAGGGCGCGGGACGCCATTCGCGGCGTGGTGCTCGACTCCTCACCCGGCCTCTGGAACGTCCGCGGCCGCCGGGACTTTGCCCGACGCTTCGCCCGCGGCATGACCCCGGCCGTCTCCCGCGCCCTGGGCCTCGGCGCCCGCCACGCGGTGCCCTTGATCACCCCCACGCTCGAGGCAGCTTTCCTCGCGTACCGGCTGGCGTTCCGCGGCCCGGTGGAGATGATGCTCGGATCCGCCGACGTCGTCGCCCGTGAGCAGCCCCGTTGCCCGCATCTGTTCCTGGTGGGTGAGGCCGATCGCGTGGTGGAGACCCGCGACGTCCGGGCATGGATCGCCCGCCAGCGCGCCGCGGGGATCGACGCCACCGAGGTGGCCTTCCCGCAGGGCCGTCACGTCGCCCTCCTCGGGAGCGATCCCCAGGCCTACCGCGACGCCATCGCCGCCTTCACCGCGCGCACCGTCGATGCCGGGGCCGGCGGTCTACTCGCAGAAGCGCGCGCCCAGGAACGAGAGTAGCGCGCCCGGGTTCTCGCCGAAGAACGCCGAGAGCTCGTGGGCATCGATGTAGAATGCACGCCCACCGGCCAGCGCGCGCGCCGAGGAGACGGCGGGCTTGCGCTTCAGGAGCGCGTCGACCTCGCCCAGGAACGCACCGGTGCGGAAGGGACGCTCCTGGAGGCCTTCCAGGGTGGCGACGGCGGTGTCGAGCAGGTAGGCGCGGTTCGGAACCTCACCCGGCGCCCAGAGGCGCTCGCCGGTGGCGATCTCGGTGGGCGTGAAGAAGGTCTCGAGCTGGGTCTTCTGGGCGCTCGACATCTTCTGCAGCACGGTGTTCTTGCCGATGAGCTCCCAGGTGCCCTCGGCCTGCCCGCGGGCCAGTCGCTTGAGACGGTTCAAGGTCTCGCTCCCGCGGAGCAGCGTGAGGAAATCGTCGCGGTCGATGGCGAGCACGTCGACGCTGGTCTCGGCCACCACGTCGGCGCTCCGTGGCTGATCCAGGATGAGCGCGGTCTCGCCGAAGTAGTCGCCGGCGGTGTAGCGCTTGAGGGTGATGCCGTCGCGGACCACCGACACGATGCCGTTCTGGATGACGTAGAAGCTGTCGCCGCGGGTGCCCTGGCGGACGATCTTCTCGCCCGCCGGCAGGGTCATCTCCCGCGACACTTGCAAGAGCGCGCGGGCCCGCGAGAGGGGCAGCTCGCGGAAGAAGTCGACCATGGCGAAGGCGTCGAGGCGCGCGATGGAGTCGGCGAAGCGCGGCGCCGAGACGTCGAGACGAATGGTGTGCTCGAGGCCCACCTGGGCGGCGGTGAGGCCCTCCGGTACGTCCTTGCTGGCGATGTGCACCAAGAGCAGCCGTCGCTTCACGCTCTCCGGAAGCGCCGCCAGCGCCGAGACCGGCGTGTGCAGCGGCGGGATCCCCGCCTCGTGCAGCACGACGTGGTGGTTGGAGGGGAACGACATGAGCTCCTCGTAGCGAGGCACGTCGAGGAAGCCCTTCTCGTGCATCTCGTGGATGCGCTCGGGATCGTAGAGCGTGTCGGCGGAGATGGCGATGCTGCGCCCGCCGTAGAACGCCTCCACCCCCACGGTGGGAATCGAGTGGAGCTTGTAGCGGAACCAGAGCTCGCCGCCGCGCACGTGGATGGGCGTGCCGATGCGCACCGGGTTGAACACGAAGGTGCGTCGCAGGGTGTCTTGCGAGAGACCGGAGAGCGACGAGTACTTGCGCAGGAACGAGCCGAGGATGTGCGGCGTCGTGTAGAGGCTCACCTGGCTCTCTTCGAGGAGCTTCTGGAACGTGCCGGCGTCGTGGTCCGCGTGGCAGTGGGTGAGGATGACGCCGTCGATGAGCTTCGGCGGGACGCCGTTCTCCCGCAGGTACTCGGTGCTGTCGGTGGGCGGATCGACGATGAGCGCGCGGCCGCCGATCCACAGCAAGAAGCCGGTGGTCTTGCCGCTGACGTCGAAGCCGTGGCTCGCACCGAGCACGGTGACGCCGAACTCCGGACCGCGGAACGGATCCTTCGGCGACATGACGGTGGAGACGCGCGCCGGCAGATCCATGGTGTACGGCACGGTGGCGAGGAGCACGCCGCCATCCACCACCCGGTGCCCGCCCGGCGAGGCTTCGAGGTACACGCCGCCGCCGAGATCGACGCGGCCGTTCTCGAAGACCACGAACTCCACGAGATCGTCGACCTCGATGCGCTTGCGACCGGGGACGCTGCGGAAGTACTCGCTCTCGCGGGCGAAGTCGGGTCGAGCGCCGACCGGATAGTCGGACGCGAACTCGCAGTCGTCGGGGGCGCCGCTGGGACCGAAGAGCGTCTCCTGGAAGATGCTCCGAATGCGCGCCTCGACGTCGTGGCTCTCCACCACCAGCTTCGCGCGTCGCTTCAGCAGGAAGAAGTTGTAGTACGACGGGAACTCGAACTCGGCGACCGACATGCCGCGCCGCCGATCGAAGAGCGTGCGGGGAACGACGAAGACCTCGGCCACGTCCAGGCCGAGGCCCATGGAGTCTTTGATGGTCTCCGGGGGAATGCCGAACTGCACCGGCCCGCGCGAGGTGCGGACATAGGTTCCCCCGCGGGGCAGCGGCACGACGCGCTCGACCGTTGATGCGACCACGGATGGAGCATACACAAGACCGCGCCCCGTCGCAGAGAAACGGGGCGCGCTGTTCCGACCGCAGCGAGCTTCAGGTGCCGGAGTTGTTGCCGGAGCCCGAGTGAATCTGCGGATGCGACGCGCTGCCCTTGGCGTGCGGCTTGCGGATGCGGCCGACCGCGACGAGGGCGCCGTTGTAGAAGGCCCACCTTCGGAAGTGCGAGAACGTGGTGACCCATTGGAGGGCGCGCGGGCCTTCCACGGCCGGGCGCAGGCCGGAGCGCTTGGCGTGCTCCTGGGCGAGCAGGAAGGCGTCGGCGATCTTCTGTTCGACGGCCCGCGGAGACGAGCGCTCGCGGGAGCGACGGGCTGCCGCGCGACCGAGGCGTGCGCGACGATCGGGATCACCCAGGAGGTCCACCACCGCGGCGCCGAAGGCGGCGTCCGCATCGCTGGTGTCGCCGGAGCCGGGCGAGAGAAGCACGCCGTTCTCGTCGTCGCGAATCTGCGAGCTCACGCCCATGCCGTCGGCGAAGGCCACCGTGGGGGTACCGCACCAGAGCGCCTCGCCGAGCACGTTGCCGTAGGTCTCGCTGAGCGAGCCGTGCACGAACACGTCGGCGTACGCGTAGTAGTCGACCATCTGCGTGAAGGGCACCTCGCCGGGGAAGAACACCGCGCCGGAGACGCCTTCTTCGCTGGCGACCCGCTGGTAGTACTCGGTGTCGGGGCCTTGGCCGAGGAGCGTGAGGGTCGCGTCCGGGTTCTTCGGCAGCACGTGGCGCGCGAAGATGCGGATGATGCGGTCCTGCGACTTCTCGCGGGTATGCCGGCCGGCGCAGAGGAGCCGAGGCCCCACGCGCCCGCCCAGGAAGCCGACGTACGGATCGGCGCCCAGCGGTTTGTCGAACACCTCCGGCTGGACCGCCCGAGGGATGACATGGATGGGCCCGGTGACCCCGCACTCGCGCCAGTAGGTGCGGAGGCCCTCGCTGAGCACCACGAGCCCGTCGCTGTCGTTGTAGATGCTGGCGAAGTACTTCTCGTAGGGGCGCTTGAGGGCCACGTGGAGACCTGCGTGGAGCAGCTCGTACTTGGCGAGCCGCTCCGGGAGCAGCACGTCGTAGGCGGCCACGAGGTGCGTGGTGTTCACGCAGAGGAGCGGGATGCCGCGCATCTTCCGGAGCCACACGCCGAACTCCATGAGGAGCGAGGTGGTCTGCGCGAAGACGATGTCGAAGTCCCAGCGGGTCGGATCGTAGACCCAGGACTCGAACGGGAGCGGGAGATGCAAGCCGGGGTACATCTTCACCGGCATGCTCGGAAGCTCTACCGTACCGGGCGCCAGATCCTCGGGCCGAGCGTCGGGATCCCGGGGTCCGATGACTGTGACTTTGTGACCACACCGACGCAATTCTTGATACAGGAACCGTGTCTGAAAGGCGGCACCGTTGGCGTACGAGATCCTCGTGAAATCACTGAGAATTGCCACCTTGAGCGGGCGCCCGTGGCGCTGCGTCAGGGCCTCGAACGGCGCCGTCGACGGGTCCCCGTGCGACGTAACTTCTTCCAACGAAAACGCAGACCTGGGCTTGCTACGATGGATGCCCGGCGAGGCCGTCCGAGGGCGGCCGTGAAGGTTCTCGACGTTACCGAATTCTACTCGCAAAGAGGAGGCGGAGTTCGAAGCCATTTGACCGTCAAAAGTCATGTTCTATGCCAACTCGGTCACGCTCACCGGATCGTGGCCCCGGGCCCCCAAGACGGGGTCGAGCGCGCTTCGGATACCACGGCGCATCCGGTCGCGCACGAGAAACGATTGACACCCGATGACTCCATATTGCGGAGTTTTCGCGGCCCTTCGATGCCCTACGACCCCTCGTACCACCTCCTTTACCGGGTGGACAAAGTTCGGGCCTACGTGGCGGCGGAGCACCCGGACGTGCTGGAGATCCACTCGCCCTATGTCGCTGCGGTCGCGGCACTGTCGTGCCCGAGCAACACCTTCGGTGTGCGGACTTTCGTGTGGCACTCCGACTTCATCGATACCTACAGCGCGGTGCTCCTGAAGCGCATGCCCAAGGCCATGACCGACGTGCTCACGGCGCCGCTCTGGGCCTGGGTGCGGCGCATCGCCGAGGGCTGCGGCGCCACCTTCGTGGCCGCGCGGTTTCAGAAAGCGAAGCTCGACGCCCACGGGGTGCCGCGCGTGGTGCACCTGCCCTTCGGCGTCGAGAAGGACGTGTTCTCCCCTGCCCGCCGCGACGCCCGCGCGTGGCGCATGGAGCTCGGCTTGCCCGAAGACGCCAAGGTGGTCCTGGCCATCGGCCGCTTCGCGGTGGAGAAGCGCTGGGACGTGGTTATCGATGCATTTATCGAAGGGGCCAGCGAAGACGCCCACCTGGTGGTGTTCGGCGACGGCCCCGAAGCTGCGCGCATGCGAGCCCGGGCCGCTGGCAACCCGAGGATTCGCTTCATGGGCTTCGAGAAGAACCGGGAGCGCCTGGCCATGGCCATGGCCAGCTCCGACGTGCTGCTCCACGGGTGCCCCTACGAGACCTTCGGGCTGGGCGTCGCCGAAGCGCTCGCCACTGGCCTCTCGGCGGTGCTCCCGGATCAGGGCGGCGCCGGCGAGTGGGCGCATCTGGGGAGCGTCCGCAGCTACCCGAGCCTCGACGTGGGAGCCTGCGCCCGGGCCCTGCGGGGGCTCTTGCAGGAGGATGCGCACGCGCGACGCGAGCAAGGCCTCGCCGCGGCGGCGGAGATCCCCAGCGTGGCGGATCACTTCCGGAAGCTCCTCTCGCACTACGAAGCGCTTCTGTCGGCGCGCCCCGTGGGCTAGCGTCCGGCGCAATGCGCGTGCACGTCAGCATTCACGATGTTTCCCCGGCCTGGGAGCGCGAGGTCGAGGACGCCCTGGCGATGGCCGCCGCCCACCGCATCCGCCCTGCCCTCCTGGTGGTCCCGAACTTTCACGGGAAGGCGCCGCTCCTCGAGGCCAAGCGCTACTGCGCGCGGCTGCGGCAGCTCCAGGACGAGGGGCACGAGGTGTACCTCCACGGCTTCTACCATCGGGCCGAGGCCGAGAAGCCCAGCGCCCGGACCTTCTTCCGGCAGCGAGTGGTGTCGGCGGGCGAGGCGGAGTTCGCGTCCATCGACGAAGAGGAAGCGGAGCGCCGCCTCGACGAGGGCGCCCGCGTGCTCGCCGAAGCCGGGCTGCGCATCGACGGCTTCGTGGCGCCGGCCTGGTCCTTCTCGCCCTGGCTCTTGCCGGCGCTGGGCCGCCGCGGCATTCGCTACACCGAGGATCACCTGACGGTCTACGATCCGGTGGAGAAGACCCGACGGCGCAGCCTGGTGCTCAACTTCGCGAGCCGCTCGAAATCGCGCATGGCCTCCACCGTGGCGTTCTGCCGCGTGGCCACCGCCGGCGCCCGCTTCTTCCCGACGCGCTTCGCGATTCACCCGGGCGACATGAAGCACGGCATCTTGCGCCACGAGACCGAGCGCCTGCTCGCGTGGAGCGCGCCGCGCCTCGCGCCCACCGGGGTGGGTCTGTTCGCTTCTTGAAGTCTCAGCGGGCGCGACGCCGATAGATGTAGAGTCCACCGGTCTCGCCGACGCGCTCGAAGTGCTCGCGCATGGGAGCCCAGAGCTCGTGATCGTAGAGGCCGTCTTCCACCGGCGTGGGACCGGGCGGCGCCTCGAGGCCCGGTCCGCGCATGGCGAAGCAGGTGAGCCTGGGCTCCGCGAGATCGGAGGCGAGCATCGACACCGGCAGCTTCCCCGCCCGGACCAGGAGCGAGAGCTGCCAGGGCGCCCGCGTGACCCGACCGGCGAGCGCATACTCGAGCATCGGATCGCTGGCGCTCCACACCTCGCCCGGCCCCGGCGTGCAGGCGCCGCGCGCGCGCTCGAGGGTACGTGCGTCTTCGGCCCAACCCCGCGCCTCTTTGGGGAGCGCGCCGAGGTCGAGCGCCACCGCCACCAGGACGAGGCCCATGGCGCCGGCCCACACGCCCACCTTCCAGGTCCCGCGGTGGGCTGCCAGGGCCACGGCCAGGGCCGCGGTGGGCTCGAGCCAGTAGTTGGTGGCGCTTCCCAGCTTGCCCATGAGCACGGCTGCGAGGAGCGTGCTCCCGAGGACGCCGGCGCCGGCCAGGCGGTCACCGCGGACCAGAAGCGCGACGCCGAATACGAGGTGCGGGAGCCCGAGCGCGAAGCCGTAGCCGCCGAGGTAGTCCACGAACCGCGCAAGGCTCCAGGGGTTGGCGCTGGAGGCCAGCATGTGCCGCGGCCACGCGC
>JABFRG010000126.1 GCA_013141295.1 Polyangiaceae bacterium | reverse complement strand
TGGCAAGAGAAGCTCGGCCCGCTCGGTGGCAATGGAGGCGGTGGCGCCGCGCCGGCAGCGGCCGGTAGCGCCAAGGCCGACGGCAACTCGGTGTCCGGGGGCGTGTCCGTCGGGGGCGGCAAGTGAAGTTCCCCGGTTCACCCGGGTACCTTCGAAGAGCGACGGCGCTGGCGGCGGGCCTCCTCGCCGTTTCCGCCGCGCACACATCGCTCGCTGCCGATGCCGACGCCAACGTCCGCAACGCGCAGAACGAGATCAACATCGTCGAGCGCGAAGCTCCGTCGATCCAGGCCGCGGTGAACCGCGCCAAGTCCACCATGCCCACCGCCGAGCAACGGCTCGCCAACGGTGAGCTGCTGTTCCGCTCGAAGGACTACCCGCGGGCGATCATCGTCTTCAGCGAGATCCTCGAGGAGTACCCGAACACGCCGTCGTACCCCGACGCGCTCTACCTTCGCGGCGAGACCTACTACGCCTCCCGCGAGTACCTGGCAGCGCGCCGGGACTTCAAGGCGCTGGCCGAGCGCGGCTCCGAGCCCCGCTTCGCACCGTACCTCACGCGCGCCATCGCTCGCCTCGTCGACGTGTCACTGCGGCTCAACGATCTGCAGGGCCTCGACGAGGTCTTCGCGCGGCTCAATCAGGTGCCCCCGGGCATGATCGACGCCGGCCTCCAGTACGCCAAGGGCAAGGCCTACTACTTCAAGAAGGACTACGCGACGGCGCAGCAGTCGCTGTCGGCGGTGCCTTCCAACACCCCGTACGCGCACCAGGCGCGGTACTTCGAGGGTCTGGTGGCCATGCGGCAGGCGGCGCAAGCAGCGCCGGCGGTCGGCGCCAACGGAAAGACCTCGCCGACCAACTACAAGAGCGCCATCGACATCTTCCGCAAGGTCACCGACCTCGCGCCGGATAGCGACGACCACAAGCAGGTCATCGACCTCTCGTGGATGGCCATCGGCCGGCTCTTCTACGAGATGGAGCAGTACACGCAGGCGGCCGACGCGTACCAGAAGGTGGCGCGCGACTCCCGCGAGTTCGACACCATGCTCTACGAGCTCGCCTGGGTGTACGTGCGTCTGGGCGATGCCCAGCGTGCGGAGCGAGCGCTCGAGGTGCTGTCCATCGCCGACCCGGGCTCCGCGGTCCTCGGCGAAGGCACCTTGCTCCGCGCCGACCTGTTGCTCCGCGCCGGCTCCTTCCGGAAAGCGCTGCAGCTCTACGAGTCGGTGAAGGACAAGTACGATCCCATGCGCGTGAAGGTCGACACCTTCCTCGACTCCACGCAGGATCCCAGCGTCTACTACGAGAAGCTGAGCCAACAGCAGCTGGACATCCTCGACCAGAACGAGCAGCTCCCGGCGCTCGCCATCAAGTGGGCGCGCGAGGCCGAAGACGGCCCCATGGCGTTCGCCATCATCGACGACGTCAACGAGTGTCGCTCGCTCATCAAGCAGTCGTACGGCATCATCGACAAGCTCATGGCCCTCGCCAACGCGGCCAATCGCGTGCGGGCGTTCCCCGAGCTTCTCGCCGGCGAAGAGCAGGCGCTCGGTCTGCTCAACCGCATCTCGCATGCGCGCTGGGAGCTCGCCACCGGCCTCGACACGGAAGAGCCCGCAGAGCTCTCCGGCGACATCGCCCAGGCCCGCACCACCCGGCGTCAGCTCATGTCGCAGATCAAGGGCCTGCCCCAGAGCTCTGCGGACTTTGCAGAGCGGGACTACCAGGGCAGCAAGCAGTGGAACACCCTCTCCCAGGAGGTCTCGCGACAGGCCCTGGAAGTCGATCGCTTGAACGCGGTGGTCAACGGCCTGCGGCGCATCCTGAAGCAGGACGCCCAGCAGGGGATCACCCGCGATCCGGCGGCGCTCAAGCGCTTCAACGACGAGATCGACGCCAACGAGAAGGACCTCAAGGCCCGGCAGAAGGACATCGCCGAGCTGCGTCGTCTCTTCGAGATGGGTCGCATGCAGGTGGGCGTCGGCGACGCGCGCTTCCAGAACGACGCGGCGGCACGCTTGGCCTTCCGCGACGCCCTCGAGCGCGAAGTGCAGCTGGCAGCCCAGGGCCAGGCGGGCGGTAACGCCCAGCGGTACGCCCAGCGCATCCAGCCCACGCTCACCTCGGCGCGCGCCGCCGAAGAGAAGCTCCTCCAGGCCTTCGCCGCCCTCGAGGCGCAGGTCGAGAAGCGCGTCGGCGAGCTCAAGGAAAAGGTCGAGTCCGAGCGCGTGAAAATCGTCGGCTACGAAGAGCGGCTCGGCAAGCTCGACACCGAGGCCCGCGATCTCGTGGGGCAGGTGGCGAAGCGGAACTTCGAGCTGGTCCGCGACAAGCTTCGCAACATCGTGCTCCGGGCCGACGTGGGCATCACCGAGCAAGCTTGGGAAGTCCGCGAAGAGGAGCTCTACCGCGTGCGCACGCTGCAAACCGAGCGGGCCAAGCAAGAGCAAACGCTGGACGAGGAGCTCCGCGAGGTCCTCGACGATTCCGGCGACAAGAAGTGACAGGCGTGATGGCTTCCCGCGCATGCCGGCGGGACCAGTCCTGAGGACGAAATGAAGATTCGACTACTAGCCGCTTCTCTTACCGTGTCGCTCCTGGGCGCTCTGCCGGTGTTCGCGCAACCCGCGCCTGCCGGCGGTGCGACCAAGGCCGACGCGGGTGTGGCCAAGGCCGACGCGGGCCCCACGGCGCCTGTTTCTGCCGCAGATGCGGGTGCTGCGCTCACGGCGACGCCGGAGGCCGGCGTGGCTACGCAGCCCACTCCGGCAGCCCCGCAGGTCGCCGTGAAGGCCCCGCCACCGCCGCCGCCCTCGGCCAAGCAAGTGGCCGCGCTCGGTGTGCTCAAGGGCGAGGTCGACGCCTTCGACAAGGGCGACAAGGACTACAAGGACACCGTCACCAGCATCATCCGCCTCCACTACGAGACCAAGAAGCGCGAGATCCTCTCGGACCTCGACAACGAGATCGGCGTCGAGAAGAGCGAGCTGAAGAAGGCCCGCGAGAACGACATCCTCCGCCTCGAGAAGTTCGTGAAGGAATACTCCGGATCGCGCTCGCATCCGGAGGCGACGCCCGACGCGATGTACCGCCTGGCCGCGCTCTACGAGGAGCGGGCCCGCTCCGAGGAAACGACCGAGCCGGTGGAAGAGGGGATCAAGCCCGCCATCGCGCTCTACAAGCGCATCATCGTCGAGTTCCCCAAGTACAAGGAGCTGGCCGGCGTCTATTACTTCCTCGGGCACGCCTACAACGACTCCGGTCGCGTGAACGAGTCGCAGCAGGTGTGGCGCTCGCTCGTCTGCCACAACAAGTTCCCGTACCCCACGCCCCCGGATCCGAAGAAGCCCGAGCAGGACACCATCAACCCGCTCCCGCAGGACCACGACGAGGCCTTCTGGAGCGCCTGGCGCGCCCGCAATCACGATCCCAAGCGCCTGGCCAAGGGCGGCGAAGAGACCACCTTCACCGATCCGTATCCCAAGGAATGCACGCCGATTCCCCAGCCCAACGTCATCGCGGGCACGGAGCCCAAGTACCTGGCCGAGGTCTGGTGGCAGATCGGCAACTGGGAGTTCGACCTCCTCGACGTCGGCTCCGGCGTGGTGCGCGACGAGGCAGGCAGCGTCTACGGCTACAACCGCGCGGCCCGCGCCTACGTCCAGGCGATGACCTTCAAGAAGCCGCCGCTCTACGGCGTCTCCCTCTACAAGTACGCCTGGACGCTCTTCAAGCAGCAGCGCTACGAGGCGGCGACCCAGGAGTTCGTGAAGCTCCTCGTGTACACCGACGAGCAGCAGAAGCTCACCGGTGATCCCGGCGCCGACTTCCGCAGCGAGGCCTACACGTACATCGCCGGCTCGCTCACCAACGTCGATTTCCCCGGCCCCGGGGTCGACGAGCCGTACATCCAGCGGCCCGACATCATCGACGTCGAGCCGCGCCGCGACGTCCAGGAGAAGAAGCTCCACATCGCCATCGAGCGGGTCCAGGATCCGAAGATCGTCCCTCAGGACAAGCCCTGGACCATCGAGGTCTACAAGGCCCTGGCGGTGGAGTATCGCACCCTCGAGCAGCACGCCAACGCCATCGAGGTCTACGAGCTCATCCTCAAGAAGTGGCCCATGGACCCCACGGCGCCGGAAGTGCAAGCGGCCATCGCCGACACCTACGACGCCATGAACGCGTCGCGGAAGCCCGGCACGCCCGAGCACGACGCCATCGCGGCCAAGGCCCTGGCAGCCCGCACCGCGCTCTCCAACTACGTCGGCGTCACGCCCTGGACCGAAGCCAACAAGGACAACCCGGCGGCGCTTCGCAACGCCGAGCGCCTCGTCCGCGGCGGCCTTCGCCAGGCTGCGGTGCAACACACCAACAACGGTAAGGCCGCCCTCCAGGCCGCCACCGAGACCGGCGACGCCGGGCGGCAGCTGGAGCTCCTCACCCGAGCCAGTGCAGAATACAAGCTTGCCGCCATGGGCTGGCGCGGCTTCCTCAAGCAGGAGGAAGACGCCCCGGACGCCTACGAGAGCCGCTACTGGCTCGCCGATGCGCTGCACCAGTACGTGCGCATCCAGGTGGTCCTCCACAAGCTGAAGCCGGCCACCTATCCCGAGCCCACCCGCGGCGACATCGACGAGGCCAAGGCCGCGGCGGTGGACGTGCGCGACTCCAACGAGGACGACAAGTTCCTCGACAACGCCGCGTTCTTCGTCGTCGACATCGCCGACGTCGACCGCGATCTCGCCTACCAGCGCTTCGACGACTCCAAGGGAACGCAGGGCGTCCAGAAGCGCGACGAAGTGAAGTTCACCGGCGAAGGGCAAGACAAGAAGGTCGTACGCGACGAGGTCCCGGGCGTCGTCCTCCAGAGCCTCCAGGCGCGCGACGAGTACGTGAGCCGCGTCCCCGCGAGCCTCGACGTCAACAAACACGCCCTCGACTACCAGTACTACGCTGGAGAAACGTACTTCCTGTACGGCCAGTTCGACCAGGCGCGAGCCCGCTTCGAGCCCATGTACAAGGAGCAGTGCGGCAAGACTCCCTACGGCTACAAGGCCTGGGAGAAGCTCATCACGATGTCGAACCTCGAGCGCAACGTGGAGCTCTCCACCAAGCTCGCCAACGAGGCCAAGGCCAAGTCCTGCGCCGTCGACGACGCCGGCAAGGCCAACGAAGGCATCATCATCAACCCCACCTTGCAGGAGGCGGCCTACGTCAACGCCCGCAAGAAGTTCGAGGAAGCCAAGGCGGCTCCCCCGGGCGAGGGGAAGAACAAGCTCTGGCGCGAAGCCGCCGGGCTCTACGAGGCCGCGCTCAGCGCTGCTCCCGGTCGCGACGAAGCGCCGGAAGCCGCCATGAACGCCGCCTATGCGTACAAGCAGGTCGGTGAGTTCTCCAAGGCCATCGACATGTACAACAAGTTCATCAGCGAGTACGGCAGCGAAGACCGCCTGACCAAGCTGCAGAAGGGCGACCCCAAGACCAAGGCGCCGCCGGACCTGAAGAAGTACGAGGAGCGCCTGCGCTTCCTCAACGATGCGTACGACGCCCTCGGCACCACGTACTACTCGTTCTTCAACTACCAGCGCGCCGCCGAGACCTACGAGAAGGTCGCCGGCAACGAGCGGTTCGACGCCGAGAAGCGCAAGGTCGCCTCCAAGAATGCCATGGTGCTCTACGCGAGCATGGGCCAGCGCGACAAGATGACGGCGCAGTACAAGACCTACGTCTCGCTCCGCCCGAGCACCGAGGAGAAGGCCAGCGCCGACTACCTCATGGCCACCTACGACTACAAGCAGTGGAACGCCAAGGGCGGCGACACCGGGCAGAACCGCCAGAGCCGCATCGCCGCGGAGCAGGCGCTCACCGAGTTCTTCCAGAAGAACTCCAACAACTCGCAGGCCGCCAAGTACAACGTCGAGGCGAGCTACTTCATCGCCAAGATGCACAAGACGGTGGGCGAGAACTACCGCACCTGGTTCAAGTCCACGGTCGCCGCCTGGGAGCGCTACAAGTCCGTCGCACCGGTGAACAAAGAAGGGAAGAGCCCCGCGCTCGACTCTCCCTACGTCGACTACGCCGCCGAGGCGGACTTCACGATGCTCGACGAGGACATCAAGGAAAAGTACGACATCGAGTCGAAGCACAAGTACGACGGCGCAGTCGCCGACGTGCTCGGCGAGTTCGACGCCAAGACCGGCAAGCAGACCAAGCCCGGCAAGTACCAGCTGAACGCGGCCGACGCCGACAAGTGGGACAAGCAGCTCGAGCGCATCGGGCGCACCTACCCCTCGCTGGAGTGGGTCCCCGCGGTGATGGCTCGCCAGGGCACGCTCTGGGACACGCTCCGGACGGGCCTGTACAACACCACCAAGATCAAGATCTTCACCGCCAAGCAAGAGGCCTTCCTCAAGCAGATGGAGAACAGCGGTCGCGAAGATCTCGAGAACAAGGCCGCCGATCTCCGCGACCAGGGTCGCGAAGGTTGGCGCACCAAGAAGGAGTCGGAGCTCAAGGGCGCCGACACCCTCATGGTCCGCCGCTACGCGGGTTCCGTGCAACTTGCACGCAAGTACAACATCCGCAACGACAAGACCCAGCGGGCCATCGCGCGCCTCGCGTACTTCACCGACATCATCGGTGACGCGAAGATGCGCGACTACGTCACGCAATCCCCCGACCCCCTCGACCAAACGGGCGCGAAGAAGCTCGAATACAAGGACGGCCAGTACGTGCAGACGCGGCCCGGCCAGACGGCCGTGCCCCCTGCGAACGGCATGGCGGTTCCGCTCCCGGTGGCGCCATGAAGAAGCTCGCTTTCGTCGGTCTCTCGCTCCTGCTCCTCGGCACCGTGGGTGGCTCTGCCGCCTGCGGTGGTGACGACAAGCCCATCAACTACCCCCAGGGCGGCGGTGACGGCGGCGCCGGCGGCGTTGCCACCGACAACAAGGGCGGCCAGGTGGGCGTGGTCGCGAGCCCGGACGACAAGTCCGAGCTCTCGGGCGCCGCGCTCGCTTCGTACAACCAGGGCTTTCAGGCCTGGATGAACGGCGATCTCCAGGGCGCGAAGAAGTACTTCAAGGAAGCTGCCGAGAAGGACAACAAGTCTCCGGCGCCGCAGTACTCGCTGGGCGTGGTGCTCGAGCGCCTGGGCGACAGCGCCGGCGCGCAGCAAGCGTTCCGCGCGGCTTTCACGGTGAAGCCCGACTACGAGCTGGCGATCGGCGCCTACGCGCTCTCGCTGGCAGGGAAGGGGGCGCTCTCCGAGGCCGACACCTTCCTCACCGACAAGAAGGCGAAGTTTCCCAATTCCGCCCGCATCTCCACCTACCTCGCGGAGATCAAGTCTCTCGCTGGCGATCACGGTGGCGCGCAGCAGCTGGCCCAGGACGCGCTGCGCATGAACCCCGACTACAAGGACGCGATGGTCGCCATCGCGCGCGATCACTACCGCGCCCGCAAGATGGAGCTGGCCCGCTACGCGCTCCAGGCCATCATCGACGGCTTCGGCGACTCGAGCCCGGCCCGCGACAAGGAGAACGCCGAGGCGAACCTCCTCCGTGGCCTCATCGAGCGCGAGTACGGCCGCCGCTCGGTGGCCTTCGGGGCCCTCGAGGTCGCGTCGCGTCGCCGCCCGGATCTGGTGGAAGCGCTGGTGCAGCTCGGGAGCATGCGCCTCGAAGCCGGCAACGCCACCGAGGCCCAGCCGGTCCTGGAGAGCGCCGTCAAGTACGGCCCCAACAGCGCCATCGCCCACCTCAACATGGGTGATTGCTACCGGCTCCTGGGCCGCGCCGCCGACGCCCGCAAGGAGTTCGACACCGCGCTCTCGCTCGACTCGAGCCTCGGCCTCGTGCACTACGACATGGGGCTCCTGTATCTCTTCGCGCCGAACATTCCCGGTACCAGCGCCAATGATCAGGTGCAGACCGCCATCAGCGAGTTCGAGAAGTACAAGACCATGCGGGCCAAGGGCGTCTCCGACGACGTCGACGATCTTCTGGCCCGCGCCAAGACCAAGCAGGCGGAGCTCAAGGGCGGAACCGCTGCGCCAGCGGCCACCGGAACGGCGCCCGCTGCGGCGAAGGGCGACGGCGGCAAGTGAGTGCTACACTTCATCCCATGAAGTCCCTCGTTGCCCTCGCCTCGCTCCTGGTCGCCTCCACGGTGTCCCTCGTCGCCAGCGCCGATGCGCCGGCGCCGGGCGTCATCACGCTTCCCACCATGATCCTCGTGGGCCGCCTACAGCGGCCGGCCGTGGTCATCGAGATCTCCCGCGCCAAGATGTCCCTTCCGCTGGCCGAGATGCAGCCGCCCGCTGTGCTCCGCGTCGACGACGCAGCTCGCCGCGCTCCGTAACCTGAGAGACCCATCATGAAGCTCGCATTCTCCGCCGTCGCTCTCGCCGCCCTCGTCCTCGTTCCTGCGTTGGCTTCTGCCCAGCAGAAGGGGCCACTGACGATCGGCGAGGTGACCATCGTCGGCCGCGTGCAGAAGCCGGTGGCCGCGGTGGACGTGAGCAAGATTCAACCGAAGCTCACGCTCGCGGAGCTCCGCCAGCCGTTCCTCGAGCGCATCGAAGAAGCGGCGCGCAAAGAGCCGTTCTGAGCGAGCGTTGGCTCCGCTCGTCGTCGTCCTCGTCGTCGCACTCGGCTGCATGGGGTTGTCGCTGCGGCGGCTCCTCTTCGTGTTCGACGCGCCGTTCTCCGACGCAGAAGCGCTGCTGAAGACCCTGCGGGCAGCGAAGAAGCGCGGCGTCACCCTGCTCGACGCGAAGCTCCCGGACGGCTCCTTCGAGGGCATGGTGCAAGAGGCCATCGCCGCGCCCGCCGACATTCGCGTGGCGCGGCTCGGTGAGGCCCTCATGGAGCTCGAGTTCTCGCTGGCTCACTGGGCCCGGGTCCCGCGGGTGTGCGCCAGCATCACCTCGAGCGTGGGGTTCCTCGGCGCCGCGGTGTTTCTCCGGCGCGGCCTGCTCGAAGAGGTGGACGGCGATGCGCCCGACTTCAACGGGCTGGTCCTCTCCGCCATCGGCGTGGCCGCAGTGGGCATTGCTGGCGCCATCACCTGCGCGCTCCTTCACCGGGCGGCCATGCGCGAGGCCAAGCAGCGCATGCGGGGCGCTGACGATCTGGTGGAGTGGCTCGAGACCTACGGCATCGACGTGGGGGCAGGGGAGCCGGCGCAGCTTGACTACACCGGCGCACCCGAAGCCACCGGTGACTCCGCGGAACCCGTGGCCGCCGTGGCAAATGCGGGAGTGGATTGACGCTTTTTTCTTCTTCGGCCGTCTTAGGGTCAGGTACCCTGAACAAGACCGTAGGTATTCGGGAACTTTTTTCCGGCCTGGGTGTCTGACCCCGGCGGAAACGTCTACCCTCCGAAAGGCGAGCTTCGAATGTCACAGATGAACATGGGACCCGGCGCCGGTCCGTCGAATCGTCCGGGACAGATGACCGCGGTCATGCGCGCGATGCAGGTCGCGACGGGCCCCAAGGTCCTCCGCATCGGGCTCGTCACCGCCGGTCGCGTGATGGAAGAGCGCGTCATCAAGCAGCGCATCACCGTCACCGTGGGCCCCAGCGAGAAGTCGACCTTCGTCATCGCCGCGCCCCAGCTCGCCCCGCACTTCAAGCTCTTCGAGCTGGTGGGCTCCGACTACCACCTGAACTTCCTCGACGGCATGAACGGCCGCGTGGCGCTCGCCTCGGGCATCACCGACCTCGCCGCCCTGCGAGGCCAGGCGCGCCGGGTCGGCAACATGTACCAGGTGAAGCTGAGCGAGGATGCCCGCGGCAAGGTCGTCATCGGCGACACCACGTTCCTCTTCCAGTTCGTCCCGCCCCCGCCGGTGCAGCCGCGTCCGCAGCTTCCGCTGGCGGTGCAGGGCGGTCTGGCGAGCCAGATCGACTGGACCCTCACCATCATCGCTGCGTTCAGCTTCCTGCTGCACTTCGGCCTGGTGGGCGCCATGTACTCCGACTGGATGGACCCGCCCATCGGCGAAGGCTCCGTCGCCGACCTCGTCGACATGATGAAGAGCATCGCTCCGCCGGCCATCGAGGACAAGCCGGAGGAGAAGCCCGACGACACCAAGGTCGCCGACACCAAGCCCGACACCAACAAGAACACCGCGTCGGCGCCCAAGGCTGGGGCGGGCGGCGCGCCTGGCCCCAAGGGCGCAGCGGTGAGCGACGCCAAGGCCGCGGCCATGGCGCAGCAAGCCGAGGCCATGCAGATGCAGATGCTC
>JABFRG010000600.1 GCA_013141295.1 Polyangiaceae bacterium | reverse complement strand
TCGCAGGTGTACGTGTGTGTCCCGGCGCTCACGTCGTCGACGCAGCCCTGCGCGGTGGGCGGCGCGACGTACACGTCCGCCCCAGCGTCGCTGCCGCCGCCTCCGCTACTGCCCGAGCTCCCGCTGCTCCCGCTGCTGCTTCCGCCACCGCTGCTGCTCGACCCCTGAAGGCCGGGGGGATCTTCGGTGGAGGAGCACGCAACGGCCAGCACGAGGAGCGCGATGCAACGCATGCGTCGAAGGTAGCATCGGGCCGCTTGGGCTGCCCGTGGCTCAGACCTCGCGGCGATACAAAGCTGCGAACGCCTGGAAAGCTTCATCCACAGCGGCTTGCTGCGCTTTCGACGAGAACTGAAAACTACCGTCCACCGGGAGCTTGCGAATGTCGCGCTTGCCGCCCTTCAGGTACAGCTCCCAGATGGCGTTCGACGCCATGTCGGTCTCCGCGGCCTTGGGCAGGTGCCGCCGCACGAGCTCGAACAGCTCGGCGACGCGGCCGGTGCCGATCTGCAGCAGCGGATCGCCGGTGGGCGTGCCGTCGCCTTCTTCGCTGGCGCCCACCCGGTGCTCCACCACGCCGCTGTCGAAGACCTTCATCCAGAGATCGCCGCCCGCGTCTTCGTGATAGCGAACGAGCAGGCGACCGTGCGGCCCTTCGGCCCGGATCGGCTGCTCGGTCTTCGGCATGTTGATGGTGCGTCGCTTGGAGCTCTCCACCGCGAGGTCGGTGGAGACCAACGGAAAGAGGCTGAGCAGCGCGTCGAGGATGGGGCGCGCTGCCTTGGCCACGCCCTTGAGCGCGTCCGGCGAGAGCTCTCCGGCGGGCGTCGCGTGCTTGATGGTCATGACCCGACCGCCGCCGTACTGCAGGCGGCACCAGGCTTGGCCATGCCCCAGCGAGCTGCCCAGCGTCTCGAGGCGCGCCGGATCGAGGAGCTCCTCGATGGGGCCGAGCTCGGCGGCGGTGAGCTGACCCTCGCCGCGCAGCGAGGTCTCGTCGTGCTCGTCCACGTCTTCCAGCACCATTTTGCCCGACGCTTCGACGGTGAGACGCAAGAGCGGCGGATCACCGGCCGCGCCGTGGCGCGTCCCGTGCTCGAAGATGAAGAGGGTCACGAGCCGATGCTACTCCGTTCCTTCGCGGTTGGCACTGTCTCCGCGTGAGCGCTAGCGTCGCTTCTTGGGGCCCACCAACGTGCGCAACGTCGCTTCGGCGACCACCACGCCGTCGGGATCGCGCAACGAAACGGGCACCAGGTACTCCCGTCGCTCGCTGGTGGCAGGCACTGGACACTCGGTGACCGCGCGAATCGTGCCTCGCGCCTTCTTCAGGTACTCGATGTCGATGCCCGCGACGATGAAGCGCGCGTCGTCCGGGAGCGAGTAGGCCAGCGCCACGTTACCGCCCAGCTCTGCCAGGTTCACCAACGCCACCGCGTGCACGCATCGCAGGTGGTTTCGCACGGCGGGCCGATCGCGCATGGTCACCGCCGAGTAGCCCGCGCGCACCTCTTCCACCCGCGCGCCGATGGTCCCGGTGTAGGCCGCGGCGCGGCCCACCAGCTCGGAGAAGAGGCGTTTGCCGCCGGGCAACGTGGAGAGTCGGTCCCACGCGTCGCGGACGAGGTTGCGATCGGCATCGACGAGGTTGGCGAAGGACAGGCCCGGGATCTTCATGGCGACGGCCAGCGTAGCATCGACATTCGCGGGCGGTGGGTCAGAGCGGGAACATCCACTCCGCGGTGCGCCCGGCGGGGAGCGTCATGCCGCCGATGGCTTGATCGACATCCCAGCGGATACGCGCGTGGGTGCGCGTCGGGTCGGTCACGTTCCAACTGGCCGTGCCCTGGAGCGACGGGAACGTCTGGCTCGGCGCATAGCCGCTCATGGTCGTGCCCGCCACGGTCAGGCCCCAGGCGAGGCCGTTCGCGCCCGGGAACGGCGTCCAGGCGATGGACGACCGCGTGACCGTGGCGCTGGTGAAGGGCAGGCGCGGGACCCTCCAGACGAGGCGGGCCAGGGTCGTCCCGTTGTCGCTCACCTCGAGCACGTAGACCGCGCCGGGGAGGAAGCGGAAGCCGGGATGCTGGAACTGCGTGAGGTCGAAGGTGAGCCCCTGCTCCTTGGCGTCGCCCACCGCGCGCGTGGGGCCGCCCACCGGGTTACCGATGATGAGCGCGCACGAGCCCAGGCTCGCCTTCATGGTGAAGGAAGGGCCGCTCCAGACCACGATCTGCATGGAGTCGGCGGTGAAAATGGCGCCCATGCTCGCCGGATCGTAGGTGTGCAGGAAGACATCGACGTCGTCCTTCCACAGCGCGGGAAAGCGAGGCACCGGCGCGAGCGGCGCCGGCGGAGGCAGGGTTGGGTCGAGGGCGCAGGGACCATCCACGCGCGGACCCTCGGAGGACGCGTCGTGCGCCACCGCATCGCGCACCCCGGCATCGGCGGTCGGCGCGGCATCGAGCTCCGCCGCAGGTTGCGCATCGGTGGTTGCCGTGGCGTCGGGGGAGCCGGAGAGCGCTTCCGTGGTGGCCGGCCCACCGCAGGCAACGCTCAGAAGCAGGGAAGAGAAGAGTACGTGTCTCATAGTGCCATAATTTGTTGCGCGCCCCTCGGGCGGCATTCACGCCCGGTTTTATCGGGAACTTTGCCGGGGCCGAGGGGTCCGCACCGGTCGTGCGTGGAAGATCCATCGTGGTGAGCTTCGTGGTTCTCGTGGCCTGCGCGGGCGAGGCCAAGCGCGCGCCCACGGTACCGACCTCCGTCGCACCGACGCCGAGCGGCACCGTCGTGGTGGCGCGGGAGGCACCGGCGCCCGCACCCGATGCGCCGGTTCCCCGAGCGGCCCCGGATCTTTCCTCCTGCGCGATGCCGGTGGTCGCCGCGCCCAAGGACAACGACTGCGCCCCCTTCGAGTCACGCGCGCTCGCCGGCGTCGAGAGCGAGCTCCGGCGACGCTTCAAGCCGAGCTCGCCGCAGAACAAGGTGGTGGTCGACTTCGGCTGCAACACCGTCGACGAGGGCGAGCTCCGCGAGCTGGTCCTCGAGCGCGGCAGTGGGCACGGCGGCACGTTGGAGCTCACGCGCTTGGTGCGGGCCGGCGATCGCTTCCTCGTGCGCCGGATTCACTGGTCCGAGTACTACAATCGCGGCATGACCCTCGAGAGCTCCACGGTGCCCGTGGCGGCGCTGGAGCCGCACTTCCGGCGCATGGGGGTGGCGCTCCTGGCGAAGCTGCACGAGATCCCGGTGTACGTCGAGGGAATGGGCCTGGGCCTCTCCGGCACCTCGTCGTCGAACGACTACCATAGCGGCCTCACGCTCATCGACGACGCCGGGCACGAGCTCGAGCGACACTTCTCGGGATACGCCTCGGACGATCCCGAGGAGCTCCCCATGGAGCTGGCGACGCGTGCGCTCCACGCGGCCCTCGCCAAGGCGACGTTCGAGCCGAGTGCCGCCACCGACACCGATCGATTCTTCTTCGCGCAGCGTTTCGTGCGCATGGAGAAGGAGCGCGAGCCCTTCTGGTGGGTCGAAGAGCGCTTTCTCGGCATGGCGACGCTCCTCGGCTCACGGCCGCTCGTGCCGTCGATCCTCGGCGTCGCGAAGAAGGCCGGCACCGACGGGATCGGTGAGCGGCGAAAGAAGGAAGCCATCGACGCGCTCGGGGCGATCCTCGCGCTCGACGCCGCCAAGGTCGCGCCCGGCGAGATCCTGCGAAAGGCCGAGGCCACCTGCCGCAGGTGAGTGAGAACCGGGGGGCCCTCGCTTCGCTCCTAAGAAACAGGAAGGCTTTCGCCCGGCCGCGAGTGACTGCGTGGCCGTCGCTGGTGGCCCGCGCGCCGGTCGAAAGCCTTCCTGTTTCTTCGAGATACTGGCGCGCTCTGCGCGTGAGGCGCCCCGCGCCGCTTCTTCCGCTACACTTTCCGGGTGGAGGTCGCGTGAGCAGTCCTTTTCGATCCGAGGTCGGCCAGCTTCAGGAGCAGCTCCGGCGCGCGGAAGAGCGCGTCGCTGCCGTCGAGAACGAGCGCGCCACGCTGGAGCGGCAGCTTCTCCGCGGGCGTACCCGGTACGGGTGGCTCATCGTGGTCCTGGCCGCCGCGGTGGTCTCCGGTTTCGTCGGCTACACGCTGTCGGCGTCTCCAGCGGCCAAGCGGCAGGCCGAGGCGGCGGCGCGAGAGGCTCGCGACCGTTCCGAGCTCGCCGAGAAGAAGTCCCAGGTGGAAGCGTGCGAAGCGGACGCCAAAGCCAGCGTCGCGCAGTACGAGGCGTGCAACCGCGCGCGCGTGGCGCAGACGAAGAGGCTGAGGGTCATCGAGGGCGCTTGCCTCTCCCCCACGCAGAAGTTCCCGCTCTGCATGTGTGAGCCTGGCGATCCTCTCTGTTCGTGCCATTGACCGTCACCTTTGGAGGCCCCGTGAGCGATCCGTTTCGATCTCCCGTCGACCAACTCCAGGAACAGCTCCGCCGCGCCGAGGAGCGCATCGGCGATCTCGAAGGCGAGCGCGTGCGCCTTCGCGAAGAGCTCGGCCCCGGGCGCAGCCACACGTGGCGGCTCGCCATGACCCTCGCCTGGGGCATCGTGTCGTGCGGCGTCGGATACCTCACCGCGGCGGTGCCGGCCACCACCATGCAGGCGAACATGGCCGCGGCCGAGGCCCGCGGGCGCGACGAGCTGAGCGCCACCAAGGATGCCCTCAGCACCTGCATCAGCGCCCGCAGCGACATTCCCCGGCAGCGCTTGCGCAGGGCCCGAAGCGCCTCCCTCCCCTGAGGCGCCGCCGGGTTTGGCGGTGCTGTCCGCGAGGGGTATCCTCTCGGGTATGGCGTTCCGCAACGACATCGCTGCGTCGCAGGCGCGGCTCGAGAGTCTCGAAGAGGAGAACCGAAGGCTCGCGCAGGAGCTCGCCGACGAACGCGCCCAGCGTCCACGCCCGCCAGCTCCCTCGCGCCTGGCCTTCTCGGTGATGGTGCTCATCGGGTCGCTCATGACCCTCAGCATCGTTGCCGGCGCCTTCGCCTGGGGGGCGCTGCGCCCGGTGAAGCAGCCCGCGCCGCACGAGGAATACGTCCAGGTCGAGACGGTCGCCGAAGCGCCATTGCCCACGCCGTCGCAGGGGCTGGTGGTGGAAGACCTTCGGGTGGGAACCGGCGCCCTCGCCCGCTCCGGCGCGGAACTGAGTGTACATTACACCGGAACGCTGAAGGACGGAAAGGTGTTCGACTCGTCGTACGACCGCCACGAACCGTTCTCGTTCACCCTCGGGCGTGGCCGCGTCATCAAGGGCTGGGAGCAGGGGTTCTCGGGCATGCGCGTGGGCGGCAAGCGCCGGCTCACGCTTCCGCCGGAGCTGGGCTACGGCACGCGCGGGGCTCCGCCGAAGATTCCGCAAAACGCGCAGCTCGTGTTCGAGATCGAGCTGCTGGGCGTGAAGTGAATCACCGCAGCGAGCGAAGAAGCTCCGCCACCGCCGCCATATAAGCCTCGCGGTTTCGCCAGAAGATGTCGTTGTGGCCGCCGTCGTCGAAGAGCACGAGCTTCTTGGGCTCGCGCGCGGCGGCATGCGAGCTCTCCGCGTGGTGCGCTGCCACGATGGTGTCGTGCCGGGTATGCAGCACCAGCGTGTGGCCGCGAAATGCCGCGAGCGAGCCCACCGGGTCGAAGTACCGGGCCAGCTCCGCGTCGAGCTCCTCCTCGGTCGCGCCCACATCGGCCGCGGAAACGCGGAGGCGTACCCGCTCACCGACGTCGAAGATGCCGCTCTCCAGCACCAGCGCTGCGGCCCCCGGGCGACGCCGTGCCCCTTCGATGGCATAGAGCGATCCGAGCGAACGTCCGAACAGCACCAGCCTCTCGTCCGGGACGTCGATGGCATCGAGCAGCGTACCTACGTCGTCGAGCTGCGACACCAGCGCGGGCATTCCGGTGGACATGCCGTAGCCGCGGTACTCCGCGAGCACCACGTTGCAGCCGAGCGATGCCATCCACGAGGGAAACGCCGGGAGCATGTCCGAGACCACCTCACCGTTGCCGTGAAAGTACACCACCGTCGGCGCACCGGGATGCGGCGTGGCGCGGAAGCAGGCGAGCCGCTCGCCGTCGTGGGTGTCTACCCAGAACGCCGGGTCCACCTTCGCGCGGCGGGGAAAGAAGAAGCGAGCGGAGAGGGCGGCGTGGTCGAGCATGCTCGGAGGCATCCTCGCAGCGTACATCCGTCGGCTGGGCAACGTCAGTCGTAGGAATAGCCGAGGAACACCACCTGCGTCGGCTTACCGCCTTCGTAGGCGACCACGTAGCCGGCGCACCCGCGCCCCAGCGCCTCGTACAGCTCTCCCGCGCCCGCCTCCACCTGGGCCAGCGTCGGACGTGCGGTTCCCAGGGCTGCCTCCAAGGTCTTCCGAGGAAACGGCCCCGCAACGCCGGGGGCAGGCGCCGGCCCCAGGGAGCCGACATCGAGAATGCTGCAGGTGCCGTCTTCGGCGCAGGCTCGGAGCAGCGCCGCGATGGTCTTCGCGCGCGGCTCTCCGCGCGCATAGGGCTTGCCGTAGCTCCCCTTCTCGAAGGCGAGGCGCTTCGCGTCGGCGAGGATCGCTTCGGCGTCGGTGCCGAAGGGCGCAACGAACTTCCACGCAAAGGCACCCATGCGCTCGGGATACGCTGGCGTCGCGCGGCTTCTTCCCTGGTTTCAGCCGAGGAGCTTGGTCTCGCGCAAGTTGTGGGCGACGTGCGTGGCGAGGGTCATGATCGATATCTGCGGGTTGACCCCCAGGCTGGTGGGCACGATGCCGCCGTCGGCGACGTAGAGCTCGCGCGTGTCCCAGACCTTGCCGAAGGTGTCGACCACCGAGTGCTCGCGGGTCTTTCCCATGCGGCAGCTGCCGAGCGGGTGCTGCGAAGAGCATTCGATGAACGGGGCCTTCACGTCCTCCAGGGGAAAGCTCTCGAAGGCGTCCTTGGTCACGCCCTCGGCGCCCAGGATGGGCATGAAGATCTCTTCCGCGCCGGCCGCGAAGAAGGCCTTGCCCATGATGCGGATGAGCCGGGGGATGCTTGCGCGATCGCGCTTGTCCATGCGGTAGGTGAGGATCGGCTCGCGGCCGAACGGGTTCTGCCAGATGCGGCCGCCGCCCTCGTCGTGAATGAGCCCGCCGAAGATGGCGAGGCGGCTCACGTCGCGGGCCTTCTCGGTGTGGGCCGGGCCCACGCCGGGCATGGTGGCGGCCAGGACGCTGGTGGGGATGAACAGGCTGGTGAACGTGAGCTTCTCGGCCTCGAAGGCATCCACGTAGGCGCTCTGCAGCGAGCCCTTCCACCCCTGCACCGATTCCTTGAAGCGCGCGATGACCCGGAAAGAAGGGTGCACGGTGACGTTCTTGCCCACCTGCCCGGACACGCCGGAGACGAAGCTCCGGTGCAGCAAGAGCGGCGTGTGGGCCGCACCCGCAGCCAGCACCACCCGCCGCGCGCGCACCACCAGCTTGCCGCCGGGCTTTCCCGCGGGGCCGTTGAGCACGCGGCCCTCCACGCCCACCGCGCGATCGCCGCGCATGGTGACGCGCTCCACCAGGCAGTCGCTCCAGATCTCGGCGCCGTGCGCCGCGGCCTGGGGTAGATAGCTGATGTCTACACTCATCTTGGCGGCCTCGGGGCAGCCGAAGTTGCAGCGCCCGCAGCCGTTGCAGCCGTCGGTGTTGCGCCGCATGGGCTTGGCCTCGAAGCCGCTCTTGGAGCAGCCCTCGCAGAACAGCTGGGTGGAGCGCGAGCGCATCGACGCCGGCACCTCTTCCACGTGGAGGTTCTTCTCCACCTCGGCGTAGTAGGGCTCGAGCCGCTCCTCGGTGAACTCCGTGAGACCACGCTCCTTGCGCCAGGTGTGCAAGATGTGGCCGGGAATGCGGAAGCAAACGCCGCCGGTGAGCACCGAAGAGCCGCCCACCACGCGACCCATGGTGACGTTGATGGCAGGCGTATCGCCGAGCCCGAAGGCCACCGTCATGCCGCCGCCGCGCCAGGCGTAGCGCAGCGATTCGCTGGGTCGGAACGCGCCGTGCGTGAGCGCCGGGATGTACGGCCCCTCTTCCAGCACCAGCACGCGAAAGCCGGCTTCGGCCATGGTGCGCGCGACCACCGCGCCGGAAGCGCCGGAGCCCACCACGAGCACGTCGGTCTCGAGGTCCAGATCGCCGCGGTGGTTGTGGCCCGCGTGAACCGTGAGCCCGCTCACTTGCGGCTCCTTCCGGAGAGGCACAGGCCGTCGAAACCGATCTCCTTCGCGACCTCCGGATGCTCGTAGTACACGATGCAGAGAATCGCGCGGACGCCCAGGAACACCAGGCCTGCCGGGCTGCGCTCCAGGCGCTCGAGGATGGCCCGACGCTCTTCGAGCGAGCGCCCCACGAACCCCATCTTGTACGAGAGCAGCGGCCCCACCACGCACGTGAGAAGGGTGCACGCGCCCACCACGAAGCGAGCCCAGCCCCCCGCGTGCGAGAGGAAGTGATGGAGATCACGTACCATCCAGTCGAGTCGCTCGCTGGAGGGCGGGCCGGACTCGGTGCCGAAGAGGGCCTCGGCGATGGCGCGAGCGCGGGGGGCGATGCTGGACGAGACGTTGGCGCCCTCCCGGGTTTCCACCGCGGCGCCCTCTTCGAGGTCCAGGAACGTGCGCTTGGGGAGGCTCGCGCTTCCGGGGCGACTTTGAAGAGTGACGAGGTCGGTCATCGGTGGCTCACAAGCTAGCCGGATCCACCCGAATGGAGCACCGAATGCGCCAATCCGGGGGCCGGTGCACGCCAAAAATCCAGGGATAACCGTGCTTCTTGCGCAATTTCGGCTTTCCGTCCAGAATTAAGCGTCCGACCCCTTGTCGGGGCGAAAAGGGGTGCTTACGCATTGCGTCATGAGTGCAGCGTTCTCCATCTGGCCATCCCCTCGTCACTCCCTCCTGGCGATGGCGCTCGGCGCGACCGCGATGATGGGCTGCGCCGGCGCCGACCCCGGGTCCCAGGAGCAGGCGCTGGAGTCGGACACCGCCACGGTCCGGGTGGCCCAGGACGGCTGCACCGACCTCGAGAGCCCGCCGTTGGCCTCCGACGTCGAGCTCGAAAGCGGCGCGAACCCCGCGGGACGCGGCGGCGTGGTGCCCGACGGCAGGTACACGCTCACGGCGGTGCACATCTTCGGGAGCGCAGGCCGCATTCGCGGGCCGGCGGCGGCGGTGTTCGATCTGCGCGGCGAACGCTTCGCGTTCGTGATGCGCGAGGGCGAGCAAGAGTCGCGCTTCACGGGTACGTCGGCGTTCGCCGGCACCGCCTTCCATCTTCGGCTCGACTGCCGCAGCAGCGATGCCGCGACGGTCTTGCACCCGCGCGGCAGCTACGCCGCCGAAGGTCGCGAGCTACGTCTCTACGAGGACTTCCGGGCGGCTCGGGTGGAGTACGTGTACGTGCGCGAAGCGGAGCCCGCATCGACGGTCCGGTAGCGTCGCGGGCGCACTTCCGCGTAGGCTCGGGGGATGCTCCCTGCTCCCTCGAGGAAGAACGCCCATCCCGAGAGCGTACGAACCGCGATGACTGCCTCTCGTCGCTCCGGAGGCGCGAGCCTCTCGTGCGCGCGAACACCGTTCGGCACTCTGGTCGCCATCGGTGCCGCCCTTGCCATCGCTGCCGGATGCGCGACCGGAACCGCCGGCTCCGAGGACGACGGCCTGCAAGGCACCGATGCCGGGGGGACCACCGGCGACGGGGGAACCATCCAGTGCCGCGCGCCGCTCGTGGTCTGCGACGGCGTGTGCCTCGACCCGTCGAAGGACATCACCCACTGCGGCGCCACCGGCGACTGCCGCGGCGCCCAGGCGGGTAGCGTCTGCCCGCTCGGTGTACTCTGCACCAATGGCGTGTGCAGCGCCTCGTGCCCGAAGGGGAGCATCGTCTGCGACGGCGCGTGCGTCGATCCGCTCTCCGACAAGGCCCATTGCGGCGCCTCCGGCGACTGCCTCGGCCCGCGGGCCGGAACCGCGTGTACCGGAGCCACCACGTGCGCCGCGGGCACCTGCGGCGGTACGTGCACCGGAACCAAGACCTTCGCGTTCACCGGCGCGCCGGAGACGTTCGTGGTCCCCAGCTGCGCCACCAAGATCACCGTGGAGGCGCGCGGCGCCCAGGGCGGCACGTCGATGGGCGGCACGAGCCCGGGCGGGTTCGGCGCGGTGGTGCAGGGCACCGTCGCGATCACCCCGGGCGCCAACCTCACCGTCGTGGTCGGCGAGCAGCCCGCTGCGGCGCAGTACGCCAATGGTGGTGGGGGCGGGAGCTACGTGGCCACGGGAACCACGCCGCTCTTCGTCGCGGGGGGCGGCGTGGTTCC
>JABFRG010000394.1 GCA_013141295.1 Polyangiaceae bacterium | reverse complement strand
CCGACGGAAAGGTGTGGGGAGGAGACGGCGCCGCGTATTGGAAGGTCTACAAGAACACCGGAACCGGATTCGCTACGACCGCGACGCAGTGGACATTGCCCGCGCTCGGCACGACGGAAGGGTACGACCAGATCGCGGGATATGATGGCAACACCGAATGGGTGACGCTCGACATCGACGGCGATGGGAAGATCGACCTGGTAAACACGGCGACGCTAGCCGACGGAAAGGTGTGGGGAGGAGACGGTGCTGCGTATTGGAAGGTCCATCGAGCCGTCCCCTGAGGCACACCGATCCTGACCCGCTCCTGGTTCGTCGCTGCGAGCCGCGACAGCTCGAAGGGGCCGCGAGGAGCTTGGCCACCGAATCAGGTCGCCTGGCCGCCGCCCGCGGTCGCGTTGCAGACTTCGTCAGATTCTTGCTCGTGCCCTTCGTCGTGCTCGAAGGACAGTCAATCTCGTGCATTCTGCACAAAACGACGCCCCCGCAGCGAATCCGCGCGGGGGCGTTCTCGTCGGTAGACGACTTCAGCAGCCGTAGCGGAAAACCCAGCCGTCCTTCGTGACGTTGAGGTCGAGCGCCTTCACGAAGATGCCGCCGCGGAAGATGCGAATCGTGTAGGTGCCCGCTTCGAGCTCGATGTTGTGCTGCACCTTGTTGGGCCCGATGGGCGACTCGTAGGCGACCTTGCCGTCGCGCATGGCCACGAACTTGTCGACCCGGTCGTTGGCGCTGCAGAGGTTGGTCGCGTTCTCGAAGCGGCCGATGTACTTGTGGCCGGGGGCCGCCGCCGCCGGAGCGCCCTTGGCGACGTGGGTGAGCTGGAGGACGGTCTGCTTGTGAGCCTTCACCTCGACCTTGCCGGTCCACACGTCGCCGTCGGCCGCCACGACCTTCACCGGGATGTAGGCGTCGGTGTCGGGCAGGGAGAAGATCGCCGGGAGCGACTCCTCCTTGGTCTCGTTGCCGATGGTGACCGTCACCTTGGCGTTGGGGGCGTTGGCGGGCTCGGTGATCTTGAGGCTGGTCTTCGCCGAGTACTCGTGGCTCTCGGTCTTCGTCCACTCCGCAGAGGCGGGGACGGCCAGCGTGGTGACGAACGCGAGTGCGAGAATACGTACGAATTTCATAGACCTACCCTTTGTGTGCGACAAGCTGAGTGGATGTCACCGGGTGTAGCATTCTGCCGACATCGGTCAAGCCGCTCTCCGCACAAAGACGCCGGGTGCCACGATCTGTCGCGGACAAAGCGACAAAAGAAATCGCCCCCGACGCTTGCAGACGGCGGGGGCGATTTCACGAGCAGGGACGCGCCGCGAGGGCGCCTCTACTCGGCGGCAACCACCGCGAGATCGTCTTCCGGCCGGACTTTCCGCGGCCGGCCTCGACGCGCCGGCGGCTGCAGCGCCACCCCGCTTTCGTCGGCCTTGCGCTTGGGACGGCCGGGACCGCGGGCGGCTTCCGGCAGCGCCGCGAGGAGCTCCGGATTGCCTTGCGCGTAGACCCGCGCGTACGCCAGCGCCCGCTGGGTGAGCTGGGTGAGCTGCGTATCTTTCTCCTGGAACGTCGTCCGTGCGGCTTCGAGCGCGGCTTCCGCGTGGGCAACGGCGACCCGCGCGGCGTGAAGCTCCTCGGCGGCGGCACCCAGGGCGGCGCCATCTGCCTGCGGGAAGCGCACGTCCCGCAGCGGACCATCGAAGAGCTGGAGAAGGGTTTGAACGGGGGGCGGCAGAGAAGAGTGCATACCTGATGGTTAGTTCAGTACTGGTATTAAGTCCAGTCCCGGGGACGCGAAAATCAGCGGAGTCAGCGACCTCCCGCTGACTGTCGTGGTTTCTGCACAGATGCGATCGTGCCGCCACGGCTCCCGGGAGCGCACGCGGTCTTTCCGGGTCGGGCGCCGCAGGACACGCGGTGGGCACGCGCCGTGCTGAGCGGGCCGCATGCTTTCTCTTCCTCGACTTTCCGCAGGCAGCCTCGCGCTCGCAGGGCTGCTCCTGGTGATCACGACGCGCTCCGTGAAAGCAGCCGGCACCACCGACGATCATGATCAGTTCCGAAGCTCCGTCTTCGCGTGCGAGGGCGCGGTCGCCCACCTCGTGGATTGCTGCCCCAGGTTCGATGCCAAGCAGATCGCTTGCAGCTACGACTACGAGTTCACGGCCGGCGCGTGCGACTCGCCGGACACCACGTCCTGGCAGTACCCCGCCATCTCGGACGCGCAGTCTCGGTGCATTCTCGCCACCAGTTGCGAGCAGCTCCGCAAGAGCGGCGTCTGCGAACGCGCGCAGCAGCTCGACCCCCCGCGGGGCTACAGCTCGAGCACGCCCGGCAACTACGGGAGCTACTCCAGCGGCACCGAAGCCGGAACGGTGTGCCCGTGAGCTCCGGTAGCCGAAGCGCCTTCGCCGCCGTGGTCGTCGCCATCGGGTTGTTCTCGAGCCGTGAAGCGGGTGCGCAGGACGCCGTGCCGCCGTCTTTCGACGGCCCGCCCCCGGAGGACGCAAAGCCTGCCGCGACGGTAGCCCCAGCGCCGCGGAAGCCCGGCACGACTTTCGAGGGACTCGTGGAAGTGGGCGCTGCCCGGCGCTCCTTCGTGAGCCTCTACAACACAGCGCTGGTGGTCTCCGCCGAGGTGGGCGCGCACGCACCGCAGAGCAACGCGGCGATCCATTTCGGCGTCGGCTACGAATTCGGTCGCACCGACACCGGGCTGAGCACCGGCATTCTGCACCTGGGCCTTCACCCGATGGCGGTGTTCGGCCCGGTGCGCCTGGGTCCTGCCATCGATTTCGTTTGGTATCGCGTCTACCGCGCCACCACCGGGCAGGCCATCGGCCAGGTGGGGCTGAGCGCGGGCGTGGTCGCGAGCGTGGACCTGCTGCGGACGGAGAACCACGGGCTCTTCCTGGAAGCCCGTGCAGACTACACGTCGTTTCGCAACCTCAACTGGGGGCTCACCGGTGCCCTTGGCGCCCGGTTCTGAGCACTCACACCTGGATCTTCAGGAGCAGCAGCGCCGCGAGAAAGCTGAAGGCCAGGAGCGCGAAGCAAACGCCGAAGGTCAGCTGCAGCAAGAGCTCCCGGCGTCCGGTCGCGCCGCCACCGCCCACCGCCGGGGCATCGGAGCCATCGACGTCGGCCGCCGCGGCCTCGAAGGCAGCCATGTCGCGGGCCGCGCGCCGCGCCCCCAGCACCAGCAGGAGGATCTCCGCCAAAGCGCCGCCCAGCAGGCCGCCGAGCGCCACCAGCCAGCCCTTGGCCCGCCGCGCGTCGTCCACCGCACGACGCGTGGACAGGCCCTCGAGGACGCGCACCGAGCGGGGCACCGGCGTGCCGCCCTCTTCCACCAACCGCGGCCCGAAGAGACAAGGCGTGGGGGCGGCCTTGGTGCCGACCCGCACCTCGGAGCTGGCGAGCGCGCTACGGCTCACCCGGGTCTCGCCTTCCGCCGAGAGCGTCACGAACGGATCGCTGCTCACCGCCAGCCACAGCACCCGATCGCCCAACGACGCCGGGGCCGGCACGCGTACATCGCCATCACCTTCTGGCACCACCGAGAACGCGTCGAGCAGCCCGTGGGCCCCGTACACCTTCCCGTAGAGCGCCGGCCGGGGGCCCGCCGGATGAAGCACCAGCGTGCTCTCCGTTTCCAGTCGTGCGCGTGTCGCGCCCGGGAGCGTGGGCAACGGTCCGAACCAATCGCCGAAGACGCCCTTCTCGGCGTGCGCGTGAACCGACACCCCGGCGATGGGAAAGCGAGGTTTCACCGGCACCCGGGCGAAGCCATTGGTGCAGGTTACAAGTGTTCCCTTGGGCACCTCGACGTCTTCCGACTCGATCTCCAGCGAGGCGCTCTGCGGGGCCCCGTCCTTGGAGATGCGCACCCACAGCTCGCCGTCGGCATCCACCGGCAGCTTGCCTTCGGGGGTGAACAGCTCGATGCGCAGGGCGCCGTCGCGCTTGGTGGGGCGCACGCCGTCGGCCGGCACCGGCGGAGGCACCGGCGCGGGAAATGCGATGACGCCGTCGGCCAGCGGCGAGGTTTCCTCCGGGTGACGCAAGGTGACCCGGCGCGCGCAGGCGGGGCCGTGGTCCTTCCCCTGCCAGGGGACGCGCACCAGCGCCACACCGTGAGAGTTGGTGTCGACGGTGGCATCGGTACGGGTTCCGCACTGATCCACGGTCACCTGCAGGCCGCGCAGCACCGCGGGCTCCTTCACGCCGCGGTCGTCGGAGGAGACCAGCACCTCCAGGAAGAACGCCTCGGACTCGGGCGCCGGCGCCGACACGTACACGTCGGCGGCGCGCACCGCGCCACGTGCGCCCAGCCGCAGCCCCATCACCACGCACAGCACGGCCACGATGGGCACCAGGAGCACCAGCACCGTGCGAAGGCGCTCGCTCATGGTTCCCAGTGCGCGGGCACCGCCGGCAGCGGACCGTCGGGCACCAGATCCGGCTCCTGGCCTTCCTTGAGACCGAAGGATCCGCGCTTGAAGTACAGCTCCTTCACGTTGGAGACGGCCTTGAGGCGCAGGCGCCCGGCCACGTACTCCACGTCGACCAGCGCGTCACCGGACGCCCTCTCGCGTACCAGCCGAACCCCGTAGGCGCCGGTATCGCCGGGGCGCACACTTTTGTAGCTTACACGCGTTGGGTGAGCGGGCGCGCGCGCGGTCGCGGCGAGCTCCACCAGCGCCACCAGGTGCTTCTGCACCAGCGCGCCGTGGTGGCCGTACTTCGGGTCCTTGTCGAACTTCACCTTGTAGTTGCGCTCGCTCATGGCGGCGTAGAGGAGCTGGCTCTGGACGATGGGCGAGGTCTTGTCTTGCTCGCCGTGGATGAGCCACAGCGGCGTGTGCCGGGCGTTCTCGATGACGTCGATGGGGTTCACCCGGTGCGCCGCCGCCTCGTCGGGAAGGAGCGAGCGCACGTAGCCCTTCACGTCGAAGCGGGCGTCGCCGAAGAAGCTGGTGATGGTGGCGAAGCGATCCGGGTGGTGAAAGCCGATGGTGGTGGCGCCTTGCCCGCCCATCGACGCCCCGAAGATCGACACCCGCTGGCGATCCACCGGCACCATGGTCTCGAGCGCGGCCAGCGCGCGCATGGTCTCGTCCTCGGCCGGTGCAGTATACAATGAGTTCCCGAGACCACTGGGAAAGAGCAGGAGCATGTCCTTCTCTTGGGCGCCGGCCAGCAGCTCGGCGTAGGCCGCGTAGGTCCACATGCTGCCGTTCCAGGGGTGAACGCCCACCAGCACCGCGGCCGGCTTCTTGTCGTCGTGGGCGCGGGGCACGAACACCACCGCTTGACCCGGCGAGCAGCTCTTGCCCTTGCACGCGTTGCCGTTCGGGCTCTCGAACCCGAGGATGCGCAGCTCCTCGCGCGAGTCCTGGGGCAGGCCGGCGCGCGGGGCGAAGCCGCAGGCGATGCGGCGCTCGTACTCGCTCACGCGCACTTCCATCGCCACGTCGTGGGGCTTGTCGTCGGGCAGCTTGCGCACGAAAGGACCACCGTTCGGCGGGTCGATCCACTTGCCGTCGATGGACACGCGGCCACGCACGTTGCACGGCGGGAGCTCGAGCGACTCACCCTGCACCGAGAACCGCACGGTGTAGGTGGCCGGCTCCAGGACGCGGGTGGAGAGCGACTTGAACGGCACGCTCAGCGGAACATCGCCCTTGGAGCTGGTGACGGTGACCGTCTCCACCGCCGCGCCGTACACGTGGAGCGCCGTCGGGAGCTCGGCCTTCGCCACCGGCACCACCGAGCCGGCGGCCCTACCCTCGCCCGCCGCGGCGAGCGCTCCGGCGACGAGTGCGAGAGCGATGGGGTGGCGCATCCTTGGATCCTACGTTCGCAGGCACCGACCACGCAACTGCATCGCCTACCTCGCCTCCCCTTCCACCAGCGTGTCGCTGGAGCGAACCGAGACGTGATCGCCGCTCGCCGCCACCAGACGCTCGTACAGCAGGGTGTAGCGCACGCGCGCCACCGGCGTATCGGCCTCCAGCGGGATGGTGGCCTGCCAGGTGCCGCGAATGCGCGTGTCCGAGAGCTGCGTGCGGGCGCCGGCGCCCGGACCTTGCGCGATGGCGCCCCAGGTGCGGCCGAAGACGCGCTCCGCGTCGGCGACGATCTGCCCGTCCTCGCGTTCGGCGAATACCAGGAGCCGTGCTCTTCGAAACATGTCGCCGGTGGGAAAGTCGTGGCCTGCGTCCACGCGGATGGCCACCTGGACGGCGTTGCCCGCGCGCGAGGCGGACACGTGCACGGCCTCGCGCAAGGCCGCGGGCTGGTGACCGGCGACGAAACGATGATCGCGATGCCCGGCGCGCTGCGGCATGTGGCAGGCGACGCAGGCGGTACCGGCGAACGCCGAGGCGCGGTGCTCGAGCACGGTCTTCTGCACCAGCTCGGTGCGCCCCTCGAAGGTGAATTCGTGACAGGGCGCGCAGCTCGCCGTCGCGACGGAGGCGGGGTTCCGGCGGTGTGGTTCAGCGTGGCACGAGACGCAGGCGACGCCCTCCGAAGCGACCCGTGTCGGCGCATGGCAATTCGTGCAAAATGCACGGTCCTTCGGCTCCTCCAGCGCCAGGCTCGCCTGAAAGGTCGAATCCGAGAACGCGGTCCGGTGAAACGAGGCGCGCCACTCCCCGGCGATCTCCGCGTGGCACGACGCGCAGCCACTCTCGGACGATCGGGCGCTCGGCACGGGAACGCGCGCGCTCGGCACCGGAGCGCTCCCGCAGGCTCCGCCCAGGGCCGCGACGAGCACACCGATGAAGAGCGGGATCGCGCGGCTCACTTGCCGACGACGTTGCCGGTCGCGAGATCCAGCGGCAGCGTGCGCACGGCGGCGGGATCGCCGCACACGATCTCCGGCCGCAATCGCTCGCGCTTGGCCACGAGCTCGACCAGCTTCTTGGCGCCCTCGAGATCCTTGCTCTTCACGCCCACGAAGGTGCGATCGCCCGATACGAAATCGACGAGCGACACGTCACCGAGCTCGGTGTGGCTCTTGAGCGCGCTGCGAATGCGCGGCCAGTCGTCGGGCTTGGTCCCCTTCGCCGCGTTGCTGCGGCGCGCGAGGACCGCGAACGGCGTCTTGCACTCGGCGGTGGCCATGGGCGGCCAAGACTGGAACCCCTGGCCGAGGTGGGTGTTGTTGTTCTCCGGATCGGGCTCGTTGCAGCGGAGGGTCTCCTGGGTCGGCCGCGTGCGAAAGAGCACCGTGTGGAGCTCCTGATCCTTCCAGAACGGCCCTTTCTCCCAGTATTTCCCGATGAAGACGACGTCGTCCTTGGCCAGCGCACGAACCCGCTTGGCCTTGAGGACGCCGCCGCTGGTGAACACCGGACTCGGGAGCGGCACCGCGGTCCAGGCCTCGCCGTCCCTTCGATACAGCTTCCCGGAGCGACCCACCGCCCATGCGCTCCCGTACTGGAAGCCATCCATGGACGCGATGGGCTCCGGCGTGGCGACCGGCGTCGCACCGGCCGCGGTGATGTGCTCCAGCGCGGCGCCGCTGGTCGTGACCCAGACGTCGTCGGAGCCGGCCCGGTTGAGCCGCACGATGTTCGCGCCTTTGCTGGTCTTGCCGAGCCGGCGAAAGTCCTTGCCGTCCCAGCGCAGCAGGGCGCCGCCGCGGGAGACGTACACTTCATCGGGCGCCACTTCGTACACGTCGGGGCGCGTGTCGTCGCCCACGGGCAGCAGCTTGTCCATGGCGAACTGGCGCAGCTTGCCACCGGGTGCCCAGTGGCGTGCGATCAAGGGCCCGCCGGGACCATTGCCGTCGGGGTTGAAGCTCCCGATCACCAGCACGTCACCGGTGGGAAACGCGGCAAGCGAAGGGAACCACATGTTCGCGGTGATGGCGGCCGGCGGCTTGGTGGTCGAGCCCTCGACCCAGAGATCGCCGAACGAGGTCGCGAACCCCAGCGAACCGATGACCCCGCCGTCGAGCCACGCGTGCAGGTTGGTCTGGTCGCGCCCGTACGCCTTCCACTTTCCACCGACGCGCCGGTGAATGGTGGCGCTCTCGCTGGAGCGGGAGCCGGTGCTGTCGGCGATCCAGAAGTCGTCGGCGGAAGCGCCGGCGAGCCCCATGGGGGACGCGATGGGCGGAGCGCCGATGTTCTCG
Source organism: Polyangiaceae bacterium (assembly GCA_013141295.1). Taxonomy (GTDB): domain Bacteria; phylum Myxococcota_A; class Polyangia; order Polyangiales; family Polyangiaceae; genus JABFRG01. The sequence goes on along the minus strand of JABFRG010000394.1, from coordinate 2,245 downwards.
AGGCCGGTCTCACGGAGCGCCACGAAGGAGGCTGCTCCGAGCCGCAGACCGCCTTGGTCGGCATACATGGGGTTGCCGCCGCCGCCGTAGTAGACGATCACGTCCTTGCCCACGCGAACCGCCTCGAGCTCCGAGCAGAGGCCATCGACCACCGGGTAGAAGCCGTGGTCCTCGGCAGGGGTGGTCCGCCATCCCTCGGGGCCCATGGCCAACCGCTGCGCAGGTGCAGTGGCGTCGGCGCCGGCGTCGCCGACCGCGACGGCCTGGGCATCGCTCGGTACCGCGGGCACGCTCGCGGCCGGAGCAGAGGCCGTCGGCGAGCTGCTCACGGCGGCAGATTTCGGCACGCAAGCGGCCGGGATCACGAGGAGCAGCGGCACGACGAGGCGAATCGGAGAAGGGATCACGGGCGGAGTCTCCAGCAGCCCACAACGCCGCGCAACACAAACGGCTTCCCGCGTCGCGACTGACGCGCGACCTTGGCCCCGGAGAGAGCCAGCGCGTCGTCGATGCCGCACGCGTCCGCGGAACGGCTGGGCTATTTGCCGCCGTCCCCGGGGAACGCCGGTTGCGAGAGAGCGAGCATGGAGGTTCCCATGACTTATCTTCGATCGTTCGGGGCGGTGGTGATGTGTGCGGTGGTGGCGGTATCGGCTGCGTGCAGCAGCGCCAGCGGGAGCAGCAGCGGTGGCGGGAGCAGCGGAAGCAGCGGTGGCGGGAGTAGCGGCAGCAGCGGCGCCGACGCGGGTGGCACCGGAACCGACGGAGGCTCGCTGGCGAGCGTCGCACCCGTCGACGTCACCTTCGCGGGGAGCTGCCCGGCGGCGACTCCGTGCGGCGGTGCGGTGGTCGGCACCTGGGACTACACCGGCGTGTGCGTCGACGATCCGATGGCGGCTCTCAAGCAGCAGTGTCCGACCGTGGTGATCGACAGCCAGAAGGGGACGGTGAAGGGCCGCGTGGCGTTCGGCGCCACCACCGTGAAGCGCACGTCGACCTTCGCCTATACGGCGTCGATCACGCTCCCCGCGGCGTGCTCCTTCGGCCGCTGCGCGGAGCTCCAGCAGACGCTGACGCAAAGCTTCAAGACCGCGTCGTGCAAGGCTGCGAACGGCGGCTGCGCGTGCGAGCTCGGAACCGGAAGCGAGAGCAACCAGGAGGACGCGTACACGGTCGACGGCAACACCATCGACATCGCCGATGGCTCCAGCTACGACTTCTGCGTGGCCGGCAGCTCGCTCTCGTACAGGCCCCGGGGCAAGGCCGACGACGCGCCCGGCGCCTACACCCTGACCAAGCGCTGAGCCGCGCTCGATGGTGGTATCGTGCGCGCGTGGCCACTGCGAACAAGACCAAGAGCGACGCGGCATTCGATTTCACGACCCTCGAGGCGACGATCATTCGCGCTTGCCACGCCGCGTTCGACGACGTGGCGCGCACGCACCCGAACGAGACCGTTTGTGCATTCGCGCTGTACAGCGACGAGGACGCCATGACGGTGTGCCCGTCCTTCGATCTCGCTTCCCGGCGCGACGCGCGCCTCGCCAAGAAGGCGGAGAATGTCGACGACGTCGACTGCTACACCTTCGAAACCGCCGAGTGGGCCCTCGAGGCCTTCGGCGCCCGCGAGGCCTTCAGGGACATCTGCACCACGGTTCGCACCCACGTGATGCAACTGGACGACGCCGATGCCGCCTCGTTCAAGGCGCAGCTCTTCGAGACCTGCATCCGCACCCTGGAGCGACTTCGCGCCGAGGGTGCGTTCGACGCATACCCGGGGCTGCTCCTCAGGTTCACGGTCAGCGACACCGACGTCGAGGCCGAAGACGAGGTGGCGCTGATGGAGCGGCTCAACGGCGCTTCACCGTACGTGGAGCAGTATCGGCGCTGGATGGAGCGCTGGGCCGACGACTGACGGAGGCCGTGGTCAGCCGCCGAGGCGGTCGACCAGCGCGACGTACTTGGTCATGGCGTCGTCCTTGCTGGTGCCCTTGACCTTGGCCCAGGCGTCGAACTTGGCGCGCCCCTTCAGGTCGAACATGCCGGGCCGGCTGCCGGTGGCATCGCCGGCGGTGGCTTGCTTGTAGAATGCATAGAGCGCGAGAAGGTCGTCGGTGGACGGCGCATTGGCGAGCTTCTTCACGCGAACCTGGGCGTCTTCGAACTTGGCGGGTAGTTCCATCGGGCCGATGCTATCCCGCCCGGGACCTTGTACGATATGCGCACTTCATGACCACCCCCGAAG
>JABFRG010001171.1 GCA_013141295.1 Polyangiaceae bacterium | reverse complement strand
GTGGTCACGCGCTCCGTTCGACTCGGCGCCGAGGTGACCCCTGCGTACGACTACGCCCAGGTGGTCCGGGTGGCAGGCGCGCGGTCCGCGGCGCTCAATGCCTGCGTGAACGCCAGCGACTTCGACCCCGCGACGGACGCCGACAGCGGCTACGAGATGCACTACGACGCCAGCGGGCACGTGGACCACGTGACCCGCCACGAGCCGTCGCATACCTCCGTCTCACCGTGCATCAAGACTGCCCTGAACGGCCTCGCGCTCGGGACGCCGAAGGCCGGCGGGGCCAGCGCCGTGGTCCTCGTCGTCCGCACCAAGTGAGCGCAGCCGAAGCTGCGCACGAAGCGGGCAGTTGCTCGAGGCTTGCGCACTTCGGTCCGCGCAAACGAAACGAGCCTGCGTGGATTCGCTCACTTGCGGGCTTCGAGGGCGCGGCACGCCCTCTGCATTCCCCTTCGTACCGGCGCGGCTCGTAGCGAGCCGTCCGTCACCACGAGGGAGAGCGCATGCTGAAGAGGAGAATCGCGGTCGCTGGAGTCGCGGCGTTGCTCGGGTTGGTCGCGGCCACCGCCGCCCCACGCGCGCAAGCAGACCTGAAGATCACCCCTTGCCACGACGTCGGTTCGAACACCGTACAGTGCCGCATCGACGAGCCGATCGTGAACGCGAGCGACCACGTCTACGGCGCGGTGCAGCTCCGTCCGGGCGACAAGGTCACCGTGGCCGCGGGCGGCTGCGTGCAGACCGGCGGGCGCGGCCGCACCTGGAAGCGCTACGTCGACCCCTCGGGCCCCAACAGCGACCACCGCTACTTCGGTCTCCTCGGCGTGCCCATGACCGGCATCCAGATGCGGGTGCGCGACGCGATGAAGAGCGGCTTCACCGTCCCCAAGCAGTGCGGCGCAGGCGGCAGTGGGCCGCAGTGCCTGGTGCGTTCCGCCGACCCCGCGGAGCTCTTTCTGTCGCTCGGCTACGCCGACGACGACTTCGGCGACAACGGCTACTACAGCCACGACGACGGCACCGAGGATCAATGCCGCGGCTCCCAGAACGCGTGGGTGGAGCTGACCATTCGCCACGACCCCACGGTGGTGTGGCCACCCTTGCCGGTGCATGGCAATGGCATCGAGGATGGCGACGAGACCGACGTCGACTGCGGCGGGGCATCCGCGCCGGCGTGTGCGGATGGCAAGCAGTGCAGCGGACCGCGCGACTGCAAGGCAGGCGTATGCGCCAGCGACGCGCCCGGTGGAAAGGGGCGATGCTTGCCCGCGCTGCCGTGCGCGCCGACCGACGTGTGCCGGTGGGACGTCGGCGTGACCACCTGCAACATCGTCCTCCCGGACGGTCAAGGCGGCTGTCAGGGCATCGACCCCGGCCGGGCCGTGGACGGCATTTCGACGCCTCCGGGATCCACCGCGCGCGTGATCCGGAGGAACCGGGCGATCACCGATGCGAACGGAAGCCTCACCCTCACCCTCGAAGCGTGCCGTAGCAAGGCCGACTATCAGGTTGTCGCGGCGGGATACCACACCGTTCGTGCGCCCAATCCCGACCTCCCGTGCAACCCCTCGTACCGCATCATGGGGCGCGACACGCCAGGCAAGCCCATCGCTCCCCCGCCACCGCGCGGACCACGCGGACCGAACGGCAAGGTGCCCGCCAAGCTCGGCGAGTGATCTGGTGACGCGCAAGGCTTTCGCGTAGCGTCGAACGCACCATGCGCCAAGTCTGGATCACCAAAGCGGGCTCTCCGGAAGTTCTCCAAGTGCGCGAGGCGCCCGATCCGGAAGCAGGGCCCGGCGAGATCCGCATTCGCGTGCGCGCCGCCGGCATCAACTTCGCCGACCTCATGGCGCGCGTGGGGCTCTATCCCGACGCGCCGCCGCTCCCCTGCGTGGTGGGCTACGAGGTCTCCGGCGTGGTGGATCAGGTGGGCAAGGGCGTCACCGACTTCAAGGAAGGCGATCGCGTCTTCGGCATGCCCAGGTTCGGCGGCTACACCGACACGCTCGTCATCTCGCGGGAGCAAGCGTTCCACATGCCCGAGGCCATGAGCTTCGAGCAGGGCGCCGCGCTCCCGGTGGTGTACGTCACCGCGTACTACATGATGCTCTTCACCGGGAACCTGCGGGAAGGCTCGCGGGTCTTCATCCACTCGGCGGCCGGGGGCGTGGGCCTCGCCGCCATCCAGCTGGCGAAGACCAAGAACTGCGTCATCTACGGCACCGCGTCGCCGAGCAAACACGACTTCTTGAAGGAGCAAGGCTGCGATCATCCGCTCGACTCCGGCGCGCCATATGCGCCGGCCCTGCGCGCACTGGTGGGCGACGGCGGCGTCGACTTGATCCTCGACCCGGTGGGCGGCCCCTCCTGGAAGCAGGGCTACGATCTTCTGAGCCCCGCTGGACGCATCGTCTGCTTCGGCATGTCTTCGGCGGCCAGCGGCAAGACCCGCAACCTGCTCAACGCCATCGTGCAGTTCGTGCAGATCAAGAAGTACAGCCCGATGGATCTCATGAACGACAACAAGACCGTGAGCGGCTGCAACATGGGCCACCTCTTCGGTCGCCTCGACTTGCTGCGTCCGCAGTTCGAGTCGCTCCTCGAGCTCTATCGGGCGGGCAAGATCGCCCCCCACGTGGACAAGAGCTTCTCCTTCGACAAGGCCGCCGACGCCCACCACTTCATCCACGATCGCAAGGCGGTGGGCAAGGTGCTGCTGGTTCCGTGAGACTTCTTTACTGACCGTCAGCGCCAGTCCATGTCGAACGTGCACGCCCGGGCGCCGCGGCTGCGACACGCGACGTGACGCGACACCGCGCCCTCGGCGCCCACCAGCTGCAGGATGCGCTCCAGGTAACCGTTGAGGACCTCGCAGGCGCCCTCGTCCACCACCAGCCAGCCGGAGAGCTCGCCGGTGGCGCGGGTGGGCGAAACCCGGTTCATGGCCCACACGCCGCTGTCGTGATAGCGGCTCCACAGCTGCGCCGTCTTCTCCACCACGAAGCTCGGGTTCGCGAGGCGCAGCATGACGCGATACAGCGTGGACACGTCGCGTTCGGCCGAGAAGCGGCCGAACGCGTCGAGCACGTCCCCGCGCGGCGAGAAGCACCGCAACGCGTGGAGCGTACGCACATAGAGACGCGTGTCGTACCACCCGACCGCCACCGCGTTGCGAATGCGCTCGGCGTCGGCGGGGTCCATCCCCCGTAGAAAGCGCACCCACGCCTCCTCTCCGCCCATGGTTTCGCGCACGAAGGTCGTCGCGTGGGCGAGGAGCGTCCCGCGCCCCTGGGGAACGGCCGAGGACTCGAAAACGAAGGTCATCCGGGGTGATGCGGAGAACGGACGACGGCGCGGGAACTTGAGGAAGAAATCAACCGTGCATGAGCGAACGGTAGGCCAGCTGGTCCTCGTGCATCCGCAGGAACACCGCGTGCTTGCGGGCGTGAAACGCGGCGACGTCACCGGCCGCCGGAAGGACGACGCGGTCCACCCGCGCCATGGTGGCCATGGCCGCCGGCACCGACAGGGCGTCGCCGGAAGCCACGGCGCCCAGCATCGCGGCCCCCAAGAGCACCGACTCCGGCTCCGCCGGGAGGACCAAGCGCGCCCCGGTGGCATCGGCGTGCTCCCGCACGAAGACCGGGTTCTTCAGATCGCCGCCGCAGGCAAACAGCGTATCGATGCGATAGCCGCAAGCGTTCATCGCATCGAGGATGTGCTTGGTCCCGTGGGCGATGGCCTGGATCGTTGCAAGATACACGCGCGCCAGATGGTCCACCGAGTCCGAGAGGCGAAGCCCGGAGATCATGCCGCGCAGCGAGGAGTCGGCCCGCGGCGAGCGATTGCCGTGGTGGTCCGGCAGCACGTGCAGATCGGCGGCCACCGCGGCGGGGAACGCGCAGCCGGCGCCCAGCGCGTCGAGCCGCTCGTTGAGGAGGGCGTAGACGGTGGTGCCGCGGTTCTTGGCTTCCACGACGAGCTCGCCGGCCCGCGCATGGCTCTGGATGACGTGGTCCACCAGCGCGCCGGTGGCCGACTGCCCGCCCTCGTTGAGCCACAAGCCCGGCACCATGGCCGCGTAGTACGGCCCCCACACCCCGGGCACGAAGCGCGGCTCCGCGGAGACCGCCATGTGACACGTGGAGGTGCCGCCGATGAGCGCCAGGCGCGTGTCCCAGTCGAGGGGTGGATCGCCGGCGAGACTCGCCCCGAGCATGCCCAGGCCACCCGCGTGGGCATCGATGATCGCCACCGAGACCGGCGTCCCCGCGGCGAGGCCCAGCTCCTTCGCCGAGGCGGCGGTGAGCTCCCCTGCCCGCTCCCCCAGCGGTCGCACCTGGGTGCCGATACGCGTGTATCCTTCATCCACCAGATCGCCGAGCCCCTCGCTGCGAAAGTAGGCGTCGTCCCAGCGCCGCTCGTGGCCCAGGTAGGTCCACTTGCAGGTGGTGGTGCAGGCGGACCGCACGTCGCCCGCGGTGGCCCGCGCCACGAGAAAATCCGGCAAATCGAGGAAGCGCCGGGTCCGTTCCCAGGTGCGCGGCAGGTTCTCCTTGAGCCACGCGAGCTTCGGCGTCTCCATCTCGGGCGAGATGGCGCCGCCCACGTAGCGCAGCACCTCGTGCCCGCCGCCGTTGATGCGTGCCGCCTGCGCCTCGGCCCGGTGATCCATCCACAGGATGACGTTCTGCGCATCGTCACCGGTGGGGCTCACGGTGACCGGCGCGTCGCCATCCCCCAGCGCCACCAGCGAACAGGTGGCGTCGAAGCCGATGCCGACGATCTCCTCGGGCCGCACGTCGCCCTCCCGGAGCGCGATGGCCACCGCCGCGCACACCGCGCGCCAGATGTCTTCCGACGACTGCTCCGCGAAGAGCTCCGCCGGGCGGAAGATCTGCACTGGCGCCGTACCAAGCCCATGCCGCGCACCCTGACCATCGAAGATCGCCGCGCGGGCGCTGCCGGTGCCCACGTCGACGCCCAGGTAGAGACGCCGCGTCACGCGGCCGCCCCGAGAATGCGCACCCGGAAGCCGAGCGCCTGCGAGAGCGCCACCATCTCGTCGAAGACGTCGCCGTAGGCCACCGCCACGTGGTTCGAGAGGTAGTGCGCCATAAGGGTGTCGCGGGTGATGCCCATATCGGCGGCCATGAACGGCCACTGCCGCGTCGTGCCTTCCCACCACGCATCGCGCACGGCGGGCGGCAGCTTCACCACCTCGCCGCGGCCGATATCCATCACCAGGCGGTCTTCCTGCACGTAGGCCCGGGCCCAGGTCATCTTGCCGGGCAGGCTCTCGCCGGCGAAGGTGCCGCCGGGCCGGGGAAAGTACAGCGAGGGCTGGCGGTAGCTGTGCACGCCGCGGAGCGAATCGGGATCGTGATTGAACGCGTAGGCGCCGCAGGATCCGGAGTTGAGGAGCACCCACAGGAATCGCCCTTCGTGCTCGGCGCCCCAACGCACGTCGTGGAACATCACCGCCGGGTGAATGCCCTTCTCCTGGAGCAGCCGCTTCATCATCTCCATGGGCACGGCGTTGCCTTGATCGGCCTCGGTGGCGCAGGCGATGGGCTGACCGTTCGACTCCGGACGGCAGGCGGAGTTGAAGAGCCCTTCGGCGAAGTCCGAGGGCGGTCGCAGCGGGATGAGCCCCAGCTGGTACTGCCAGCCCAGGCAGTCGGCCTTGAACTCTTCCATCATGTCCTTCACCACCAGGTAGTCGCGGAGCTGCTCCCGGGTGGCGTTCTCGTCGAAGTCCGCCGCGTCCTTCTCACCCCAGTGAAAGGTGACGCCGCGATCCTTCACGAAGCGCAGGGCGTCGTCGATGCGCGAAGCGGCGATGCGCGGGCCGCGATCGAGGATCCACGCCTGGTCGACCTTGTGCTCGGTGAAGGCGTGCTGGGTCAGGAGCCGCGGCCCGAAGTAGCCGTTGGTCATGCCCATGGAGGTGTCACCCAGCATGAGCAAGAGCGCGCGCCGTTGGCGAAAGCCCTCTGCCACCTTGGCGGCGATGGCAGCGGCCGCCGGGGCCACCGGGCCCGGCGCGTGAATCTGCGCCGTGTCGTAGGCGATGGCGCCTTTGGTGCACCATGCATCCAAGTTGGCCATGAACGCTTCGTCGGCGGTGAAGTCCTCCGACGAGGTCCAGGCGCGAGAAAAAGGCCTTCCCAGCATCTCCAGGCACGCGCCGGTGTTGAGGAGGCCCACCAGGCCCGGCCACTTGCCGGAGAAGTTGCTGGCGAGGAGCAGCGGGTTCTTCTTGCCCACCACGCCGTCGGTGGTGTGCGGCCCGTAGAACCAATGGGCGCACACGCCGACCATGGGATCGTCGATGGGGCCGAGCTTCTCGATGGCCAGGTGCGGCTTGTCGAGGAAGCCCTCCACCCGGTAGGTCGTGCGGCCGAGCTTCTTGAAGGCCCGCTCCAGCTGGACCGTCGCCTCGGTCACGTTGGGCAACGCCAGCTCGTTGGGCTTCGCCCGCGCATCACCCGGCCAAAAGAGCGCAATCTTCTCCATCGCGATCACCTCGTGGCCGGGAAGCGTACCGCGTTTTCGCGGGCGTCGTCAGATGGACAGCGATGCGAACTGGCGCTCCACCAGGCGGCGGTAGAGGCCTTCCTCGGACACCAGCGCGTCGTGGGTGCCGCTCTGCACGATCTTCCCGTGCTCCAGCACCACCACCCGGTCGGCGTTCTTCACGCTCGAGAGCCGGTGGGCGATGACCAGCGTGGTGCGGCCCTTCATGAGCCGCTCCAGCGCTTCCCGCACCTGGTGCTCGCTCTCGGCGTCGAGGGCGCTGGTGGCCTCGTCGAGGACCAGCACCTTCGGATCCTTGAGCACCGCGCGGGCGATGGCCACGCGTTGCTTCTGGCCGCCCGAGAGCTGCACGCCGCGCTCGCCCACCAGCGTGGCGTAGCCTTCCGGGAACGCGGCGATGAAATCGTGGGCGTTGGCGAGCCGGGCCGCCCGCTCCACGGCCTCGTCGGTGGCGGCCGGATTGCCGTAGCGAATGTTGTCACCGATGCTGGTGGAGAAGAGAAGCGGCTCCTGCGCCACCACGCCGATCTGCGTGCGCAGCCACTCGGGATCGAGATCGCGGAGGGAGTGCCCTTCGAGGGTCACTTCCCCGGCGTCGGGATCGTAGAGCCGGTAGAGGAGCGAGGACACGGTGGACTTGCCGGCCCCCGAGGGCCCCACCAGCGCGACGACCTCGCCCGGCGACAGCTCCAGCGAGAAGTCCGCCAGCACCTTCACGTCCGGCCGCGCCGGATAGGCGAACCCCACGTGCTCCCAGCGCACCAGGCCATTGACGGTCTCGAGGCGCTGACCGCCAGCGCGAATGGTGGGCACGCGGTCGAGGAGCTCGAACACCCGCTCCGAAGCGCCGGAAGCGCGGTTGAAGTCGGCCCACAGGTCCGAGAGCGACCCCAGCGAGAAGGCCACGATGAGGGTGTAGACCAAGAACGACGTGAGCGCGCCCACGCTCATCTCGTGGTGCACGACCAGCCGGCCGCCGTACCAGAACACCGCGGCGCCGGCGAAATAGGCCGCGAACGAAGCGGTGCCGAAGAACGTCGCGGCGAGCCGGATGCGGCGAAAGGCCAGGCTCAGCGACTCCTCGACGGCGCTGCGAAACCGGCCCACCTCCACGCGCTCGGCGGCGAAGGAGCGCACCGTGCGAATACCCGAGAGGGCTTCCTCGGCGATGGCCGTCGACTTGGCGAGCGAGTCCTGGACGTCGCGCGAGAGCTTGCGCACCTTGCGGCCGTAGCGCATGGCCGCCAGCGCCACCGGCGGCACGATGAGGAGCATGAGCCCCGTGAGGCGCGGCGACGTGTAGAAGAGCAGCGTGAGGCCGCCCAGGATGGCGGCGGCGTTGCGCAGGCCCATGGAGACGTTGACGGAGACCGCGTTCTGGAGAACCGTCGTGTCGGAGGCGAGGCGGTTGGTGAGATCGCCGGTCTTCTGGCCGTCGAAGAAGGCAGTCTCCTGGGTCATCAGGCTCTCGAAGAGCGCTTCCCGAAGGCGTGCCACCACGCGTTCGCCGGCCCGGGTGAAGGCCACGTAGCGAAGCGCGCCGGAGGCGCCCTGGACGAAGAACACCGCCACCATGATCAGCGCGATCCGGTCGATCTTCCCGGTGGAACCGCCCTGCAACGCTTCGTCGATGATGAAGCGGATGCCCTGGGGAAACACCAGACCGCTGATGCTGCTGAGGATCAGGAAGAAGGTGCCAGCCACGAGGTTCCCCCACTCGGGCCGGGCCAGGCTCAGCAAGCGGCCCAGCGTAACCCGTCTCTTGGGGGTTTCGGACACCGCGTAGCTATTGCGCGCGGCGCGGCGCGCCGTCAAGCGGACGGTGAGGCAACGCCGCGCCAGCTGGGCCGCGCAAAGTCCACCCATGGCTGCCGTTTCGCCGGCAAATTGCCGGGAAAGTGCCGATTCGGGCCGTCCTCATGGAACTCTTCCACGCCGGCCGGATGGCACGCTTCACGCAACCCTTGTCGTACGGAGGCACCCCATGATCGACGACTTCGACGACGAGGCACCCACGCTCCCCCGCATCCGCCTGGAAGACGACGAGGCGCCGACGCTGGAAGCTGGCATCGAAATCGTGCGAATGCCGCAAAACGAAGGCTGACGAGGCCGGAGAGCGGGCTGGCGATCGCGACACGGAGTGCTAGACCCGTCACCGTGCGCCGCTTGCTCCTTCTTCCGCTTCTCGTCGTCGCCGCTTGTAGCGACGTCCCCGCCGCCACCGTCACGCCCGTTCCCGGGAGCGACGCGGGCGCGACGCCCGTGGCCGATGCCGCTGCGCCCGACGCGCCGCCCCCACCGACAGCGCCGGTGCTCACCACCGTGCGCGTGCACTACCCGGCGGGGCTGGGCGCCCTCTCGATTCGTGGCTCCATCGCGCCGCTCGACTGGAACGTGAGCGCGCCGCTGGTGCAAGACGCCAGCGATCCCACGGTATGGGTGTTTCGGGCGAACCTGGAGAAGCCGGTGGAGCTCAAGCCCATGCTGGGCGAGGTCTGGTCGCGTGGGCCCAACTACGCGGTCGCGCCGCACACCACGGTCGACGTGTACCCGCGGTTCAGCACCGTGTCGGGCTCCTTCAGCAAGCGCTTCCCCGCGTTCACGTCCACCAAGCTCCCGAGCACCCGCGGCCTGTGGGTGTACCTGCCGCCGAGCTACGCCGAGAACACCACCGCGCGCTTTCCTGTACTCTACATGCACGACGGGCAGAACCTGTTCGACGCCCAGCAGGCCTTCGGCGGCACCGAGTGGAAGATCGACGAGGCCATGAACGCCGGCGCCGAGGACGGTTCCATCCGCGAGACCATCGTGGTGGGCGTGGAGAACAACGCCGATCGCATCGCCGAGTACACGCCGGTGGCCGACCCTTCGTACGGCGGCGGCAAGGGCGACGCCTACCTCGACATGCTCACCAGCGAGGTGAAGCCCCTCGTGGACGGCGCGCTTCGCACCCTCACGGATCGGGAGCACACCGGCATCATGGGGTCGTCGCTGGGCGGCCTCATCTCCGCCTGGGCCGGCGTGGGCCGCGGCAACGTCTTCGGACTGGTGGGCATCCTCTCGCCTTCCACCTGGTGGAATGGCACCTGGCTCCTGGGGCAGGTGCCGAGCAGCAAGGCGCCGCGGCCGCTCCGGGTGTACCTCGACAGCGGCAACGCCGGCCCCAGCAGCGACGACGTGGAGAACACCGCGCTCCTCGCCGGCAAGTACCAGGCGCTCGGTTACGTGGAAGGCGCCACCTTCCACTACGTGGTGCAGAACGGCGCGCAGCACAACGAGACGTACTGGGCGCAGCGAGCACCGGCGGCGCTCTCGTTCCTCCTCGGCCCGCGCGACCTGGTCCCCACCTCCGGGAAGTGAAGGCTACTGCGGGGCGGCCGGGCACTCGCCCACCACGTCGACCCCGCCGAAGAACTCCCGGGCCATGGCGCCCCAGGCGGCTGCATTGTCCTCGTGGCTACACTTGAAGGGGGTGGCCACCGCGTTGCCGGCCAGCGCGGCGTTCGACTCGCGATAGAAGCGGATGGCCAGGTCCGCGGCGTACTCGGCCACGTCGCTGGTGGGGTGGAAGGCGTAGTAGATGCCGCCGTCGACCTTGGTGTCGTGCGGCGCGAACGGCGCGAGGCACGCCTGATCGCCGCCACAGCGCTGGACGATGCGCTGGTACACCGGATCGAGGGTGCTCGCGGACCAGGCGTCACGACGTGCGTCGTGAAGGTGAAAGAGCTCGTGCACCAGCGTGTCGCGGGCGCTCTCCAGGGTACGATTCAGCTGCCCCGCCACGTTGTACGAGAGGGCGCCATCGTCCACGAAGGCCGACGGTGTGGTCTTGCCCACGGTGCGGAAGAATCG
>JABFRG010000570.1 GCA_013141295.1 Polyangiaceae bacterium | reverse complement strand
GGGGCGGCCGGCGCAGGTGCGGGCTTCGGTGCTGCGGGCTCGTCGCCGAAGAAGTAGACGTCTTGCGGGGGAGCGGGCGCCGCAGGTGGGGCTCGTCGTCGAAGAAGATGACCGCGCCCTTGGCCGGTGCTGCAGCGGCGGCCGGAGCAGCGCCCTCCTTGGCGGCCCGCGAGATCCGGCCCGCGAGATCCGGCGTCAGACCGAGATCGGAGACGAGCACCCCTTCGTCGGGGAATGCGCCGGTTCGAGCGCGCCAGTCGATGACGTCCTCGGCGCTCAGAAGGCCGATGTCCGGAAACTCGTCGATGAGCGTGTCGGCTGTGGCGGTGTTGGGATCGAAGGCCATGAGTGACGGAGCAGTGCCCCTCACTCAGTAAACGGACGCAGCCTCGCGGACCTGAGCACTTTCACGCCTCTCGCCGCGCTCGCGCGCTCCGTTGAAAAACGACGCGCCTTTTTTGGGTGCGCACAGCTCGAGTAGTATGGTGTCGGCAGATGTAGGACAAACACCTACGAAGGAGCCACGATGCGATTCATCGAAGCCATGCGCAGTGCACTGCGTGAGAGCGAACCCCGAAAGCGGGCCGAAAGCAAAGACTGCGCTTCGGATTCGACGAGCCGGATCGTGGCGACATTTTTCTGCCCCGTCGTGACGGACGCTCGCGTCCTTCCGCTGCGGGCCGGGTGAGGAGAGACCGACCATGGCCGTGCCGAAGAGCTACCGAACCATCGAAGAATTCGAACGTGAAGAACTGCGGCCTTCGTTCAAGGTCGGCTTCACCCTCGACGACCTCATGCAGGAGACGCATTTCGAAGGAAGCGATCTCCTCTTCGACGACACCGTCGACGAGTACGATCCGGACGGCAAAGAGTCCGAAGACGACTGACACGCCGAGACCACCTAACTTGCCTTGCGCAACCCCCGAAGCTCCGGCTGCGGGGGTTTTGCTTTTCGTTGAATAGGCTCCAAAAAAGGTCGGCCGGGCACTCTTCGTGCCTTGCGGGGGCGTGAGCGGGTCAGTATGTTCCGACCCCCCATGCAAGTCACCGTCTCCCGCATTTCACCCGTCGTTCTGGAACTCGACATCCAGGTCCCCCAGCAGACCGTCGCGACCGAAGTCGAGCGCGCCTATTCGTCGCTCTCGAAGCGCGCCCACATCAAGGGGTTTCGCCCGGGGAAAGCGCCGCGAAATGTGATCAAGCAGCTCTTCGCGCCGCAGGTGGCCAATGACGTGGCCCAGCAGCTCGTGCAGAACACGCTGCCGCAGGCGCTGTCGGATCAGAACGTGACGCCCATCAACCAGCCGATGGTGGAGCTCGGTGCGTTCTCGGCGGAGGCGCCGTTCACGTACAAGGCGCGCTTCGAAGTGCAGCCGGAGCTGGCGGACGTGAAGTACGAGGGCTTCGATCTCGAGCGCCCCTTCGCCGAGGTCGACGAGGCCGAGGTCGACGCCGAGCTGGAGAATCTCCGGGTTCGCTTCGCCAAGTACGAGGCCCCCAAGGAGGCCCGCGCGGCCAAGGCTTCCGACGTCGTGAGCATCGACTTCACCCTGAGCATCGACGGCCAGGACGTGAAGGACGGCGGCGGCAACGGCATTCCCGTGGAGCTCGGCTCGGGCCAGGCGCTTCCGGAGCTCGACAAGGCCCTCACCGGCGTCAAGGTCGGCGACAAGGTCACGGCGGAGACGACCTTCCCGGCGAACCACCCCCGCAAGGACTTCCAGGGCAAGACCGCCACGTTCCACGTGACCGTCAACGAGATCAAAGAGAAGATCCTCCCGGCCCTCGACGACGAGCTCGCCAAGGACGTGGGCAGCTTCCAGACGCTGGTGGAGCTCCGCGCCGACGTGCACACGCGCCTCGCGAAGATGGCGAAGGACGCCGCCGAGACCGCCGTGGCCGAGCAGCTCGTGGTGCGCCTCAACGAGGCCAACCCGTGCGACGTGCCGCCCTCGCTGGTGGACGCGCAGTGCCGGCTCATGGAGCAGGAGCTCGTGCAGCAGGCCCGCCGCCTCGGTCAGCGCTTCACCCAGGAGCAGGCGGAGCTCCTCCAGAAGCAAGTGCGCACCGACGCCGAGAAGAAGGTCCGCGCCGGCCTGGTCATGGCCGCCATCGCCAAGAAGCACGAGTTCAAGGTCACCGACGAGGACATGGAGAAGGGCCTCGTCGAACTGGCGCAGGAGACCGGGAAGAACGTCGCCAAGCTGCGGGTCGAGTACCGCGAGAAGCAGAAGCGCGACATCCTGGTCGGCATGATTCTCGAGGACAAGATCCTGGACTTTCTCGAGACGAAGTCGAACATTGTGGAGCTGAAGAAGGGCGAGACGCCCAAGCTCCTGAAGAAAGACGAGAAAGCCGAAGAGACGAAGTAGTCTCTTCGATCATCGTAGCCCTGAGATCGACCGGCCCGCGCCTACCTTCCTGCGCGGGCCAACCCCACGTCCGAGCCGTCCGAGGAGTCACCGAAGATGATGAAGCGCCCCGAAACCCGCACGCAAGCCATCGAAACGATCGAGCGCGCACAGAACATCATCGTCCCCACCGTGGTGGAGACGACGCACCGGGGCGAGCGCCACTGGAGCATCTTCGACCGGCTCCTCAAGGACCGAATCGTGTTCCTCGGCGATGAGATCAACGACATCGTCGCCAACATCGTCATCGCCCAGTTCCTGTTCCTGGAGAGCGAAGATCCCGACAAGGAGATCATGCTCTACATCAACAGCCCGGGCGGCGTGGTCTACAGCGGCCTCGCCATCTACGACACCATGCAGCACATGCGCAGCCCCGTCTCCACGATGTGTGTGGGTATGGCTGCATCGATGGCTGCGGTGCTCCTCGCCGCCGGTCAGAAGGGCCGTCGCGTCTCGCTCCCCAACGCCCGCATCATGATCCACCAGCCGCACGGCGGCGCCCGCGGCCAGGCCACGGACATCGAGATCCAGGCGCGGGAAGTCCGGCACCTCAAGGAAACCCTTGCCGATATCCTGGCCAACGCCTGCGGCAAGCCCCGCGACACGCTGCACAAGGACATGGACCGCGACAACTACATGAGCGCCGCGGCGGCCAAAGAGTATGGCCTCATCGACGAAGTTCTTGCGCCCCGCAAGAAGGTGGTCGACGAAAAGAACGACAAGGCGCACAAGTAGCGTTCACGCGACTCGGGGGGGCTCCCTTTCTGCCATCGCACGCCGCAAGCTTGCGATTCCTGGTGGGGGAGCCTAATCTTGAAGCATCTTCGGAGAGGTGAAACGTGGAGCGGCGTCGCGACGATCATCAAGGGAATTTGAGCTGCTCCTTCTGCGGAAAATCGCAGAAGGAGGTGCGGAAGCTCATCGCGGGCCCAACCGTGTACATCTGCGACGAGTGCATTGGCCTGTGCAATGACATCATCGCGGAGGACGTCGAGAAGGACGAGCCGTACGCCGGCTCGGCCCCGATTCCCAAGCCGTCGGAGATCAAGACGGTCCTCGACGACTACGTGATCGGTCAGGACCGCGCCAAGAAGGTCCTCGCGGTGGCGGTGCACAACCACTACAAGCGCATCGAGTCGCGGGTCGCGTCGGAAGACGTGGAGCTCTCCAAGAGCAACATCCTCCTCCTCGGCCCCACCGGCAGCGGCAAGACCCTCCTCGCGCAGACGCTGGCCAAGATCCTCAACGTGCCGTTCGCCATCGCCGACGCCACCACGCTGACGGAAGCCGGCTACGTGGGCGAGGACGTCGAGAACATCATCGTCCAGCTCCTGCAGAACGCCGACCACGACGTCGAGCGGGCCCAGCGCGGCATCGTGTACATCGACGAGATCGACAAGATCTCGCGCAAGAGCGACAACCCGTCGATCACCCGCGACGTCTCCGGCGAGGGCGTCCAGCAGGCGCTCCTGAAGATCATCGAGGGCACGGTCGCCAACGTTCCGCCCAAGGGCGGCCGCAAGCACCCGCAGCAAGAGTTCTTGCAGGTCGACACCACCAACATCCTCTTCATCTGCGGCGGCGCCTTCGTGGGCCTCGACCAGATCGTGCAGCGGCGCATCGGGCAGAACACCCTGGGCTTCGCCGCCGACATCAAGAGCAAGAAGGACTTCAAGCTCGGTGAGCTCTTCAGCCAGGTGCAGCCGGAGGACCTCCTGCGCTTCGGTCTGATCCCCGAGTTCATCGGACGCCTTCCGGTCATCGCGACGCTCCACGAGCTCAACGAGGACGCGCTCATCGACATTCTCACCAAGCCGAAGAACGCGCTCGTGAAGCAGTTCCAGAAGCTCTTCGAGATGGACGGCGTGAAGCTCAAGTTCACCAAGGGGGCGCTCTCCGCGGTGGCCCGCGAGGCGCTCCAGCGCAACGCCGGCGCCCGTGGTCTCCGGGCCATCCTCGAGCACGCGATGCTCGACATCATGTACGAGATTCCGTCCCGCGGCGGCATCAAGGAAGTGGTCATCAACGAGGAGACCATCCTCAAGGGCGAGCAACCGCTCATCGTGTACGCCAAAGAGGCCGAGTCCTCTTCGGCCTAGTCGAGTCGTCGATGATCCCCCGAACGCGCCGCAGGCACAGCCTCTGGCGCGTTTGCGCGTCCATGGCCGTGGTGCTCGGCCTTTCGATGGGGGCAGGGGAGCGCGATGCGCGCGCCGACAACGACCCCTGGTTCGGCCCCGACAAGGCGCTCCACTTCAGCGTGTCGGCGGGCCTCTCCAGCATCACCTACGGCGTCGCGGCCACGCAATACGACGCCCGCTATCCGCCGCTCCTGTGGGGCGCGGGGGTGTCCCTCACCCTGGGCGTCGGCAAGGAGCTCTACGATCTCACGGGCCGCGGCGATCCGTCGTGGAAGGACCTCACCTGGGACGTGCTCGGCACCGCCGCCGGGCTGCTCCTGGCGTGGAGCATCGATCTCGTGGTGCGCGGCGTCTCGCCCCGGCATCCGCTCCTCGGGTCGCCATCGCCCGCGATGCCCTGAGGGCGGCGGGCTTCGTGCATTGTGCACGTATGACGCGCCGGGCCCACCACGATCGAGTGAATCGCCCGGCAAATGGGGCAAAATTCCCGGCGAGCAGAGGACTCGCGTTCGTAGTGCAATTCCGCTAAAACTGCGGCGATGTTCTTCAAGAACGATGGCGACGCCAAAGGCCTCAAACGCAAAGTAGTCCCGCTCCTCCCCCTGCGGGACATCATCGTGTTCCCGCACATGGTGAGCCAGCTGTTCGTGGGCCGCGAGCGTTCCATCAACGCCCTCGACGCCGCCATGGCGCAGCAGAAGGAGATCTTCCTCGCCGCGCAGAAGAACGCCAAGACCAACGAGCCGAGCCCGGAGGACATCTACGCCTTCGGCACCCTGGGCACCGTGATGCAGCTGCTGCGGCTCCCCGACGGCACCGTGAAGGTGCTGGTCGAAGGCAAGCGCCGGGCGCGCACCAAGAAGTTCGTCCAGACCGACGAGTTCTTCCTGGTGGAGGTCGAAGAGCTGGCGGAAGAGCCGGCCGGCGAGGCCCAGCGGGTCGAGATCGAAGCGCTCATGCGCAGCGTGCAGTCGGCCTTCGAGATGTACGTGAAGCTGAACAAGAAGGTTCAGCCCGAAGTGCTCATGAGCGTGCAGATGATCGACGAGGCCGCTCGCCTATCCGACACCATCATCGCCAACCTTCCCACCGTGAAGCTCACCGATCGCCAGGCGCTCCTGGAGATGGAGGAGCCGCGGGCCCGTCTCGAGCGTCTGCACGAGCTGATGCAGGGCGAAGTGGAGATTCTCCAGGTGGAGAAGAAGATCCGCTCCCGCGTCAAGAAGCAGATGGAGAAGACGCAGAAGGAATACTACCTGAACGAGCAGATGAACGCGATCCAGAAGGAGCTGGGTGGCGGCGAGCGCGACGAGTTCAAGAACGAGATCGCGGAAATCGAAGAGCAGCTGAAGCAAAAGAAGCTCAGCGAAGAGGCGCAGGCCAAGGTCAAGAAAGAGCTGAAGAAGCTCAAGATGATGCACCCCACCAGCGCGGAAGCGACCGTGGTGCGAAACTACATCGACTGGATCCTGAGCCTCCCTTGGGAGAGCAAGACCCCGGAGAACTTCGACCTCGAGCTGGCCGAGCAGATCCTCGACGAGGACCACTACGGCCTCAAGAAGATCAAGGAGCGCATCCTCGAGTACCTGGCGGTGCAAGCGCTCACCAAGAAGCTCAAGGGGCCCGTCCTCTGCTTCGTGGGACCGCCCGGCGTGGGCAAGACCAGCCTCGCCAAGAGCATCGCTCGCTCCACCGGCCGCAAGTTCGGGCGCTTGGCGCTCGGCGGCGTGCGCGACGAGGCCGAGATTCGCGGCCACCGCCGCACGTACATCGGCGCGATGCCGGGCAAGCTCATTCAGAGCCTCAAGAAGGTCGGCTCCAACAACCCGGTCATCCTCCTCGACGAGGTCGACAAGATGTCCAGCGACTTCCGCGGCGATCCCGCGGCGGCGCTCCTCGAGGTACTGGACTCCGAGCAGAACCACAGCTTCAACGATCACTACCTCGACCTCGACTACGACTTGTCGGACGTGATGTTCATCACCACCGCCAACACGCTGTCGGGCATTCCGGTGCCGCTCCAGGACCGCATGGAGGTCATCCAGCTCTCCGGCTACACCGAGTTCGAGAAGATGAACATCGCGGTGAAGTACCTCCTGCCGCGGCAGAAGAAGGAGTGCGGCCTCGACGACGTGCCGCTCACCGTCACCGACAGCGCGCTGCGTACCGTGGTGCACCACTACACCCGCGAGGCCGGCGTTCGCTCCCTCGAGCGCGAGGTGGCGAGCATCTGCCGCAAGGTCGCCCGCAAGGTGGTGGCTCAGGGCAAGGAGACCCCCATCGAGGTCACCGCCAAGGACGTCCCGGTGTTCCTGGGCGTGCCCAAGTACCGCGTGGGCAAGAAGGAAGAGAACGACGAGATCGGCCTCACCAACGGGCTCTCGGTCACCAGCAACGGCGGCGGCGAGCTGCTCGCCTGCGAAGTGGCGGTGGTCCCGGGCAAGGGCAAGCTGGTCATCACCGGCCTCCTCGAAAAGGGGATGGAAGAGAGCGCCCAGGCGGCCATGAGCTACGTGCGCTCGCGGGCTGCGGTGCTGGGCCTGGAGCCGGATTTTTACCAGAAGGTCGACGTGCACGTGCACTTCCCGGAGTTCATCCGGAAGGACGGCCCCTCCGCCGGCGTCACCATGGCCACCAGCCTGGCCAGCGCCCTCACCAAGATCCCCGTGAAGAAGGATCTCGCCATGACCGGCGAGCTCACCCTGCGCGGCCGCGTGATGCCCATCGGCGGCCTCAAGGAGAAGCTCCTGGCGGCCCACCGCAGCGGCATCACCACCGTGGTGGTCCCGCGGGAGAACCGCAAGGACCTCCGCGAGGTGCCGCGACGCGTGCTCAAGGCCACCCGCATCGTCCTGGTGGAGCACATGGACGAGGTCCTCCGCGAAGCGCTCTGCTACCCGGATCCCGATTCGGTGTTCGGACCGCGGCGCGAGAGCATGGAGTACAAGGACGGCGAGCTGGTGGTGCTCCCTGCGCAGGCCGGTCGGCTGCCGATCAAGCCGGTGGGCCCGTCGGAGACGCCCCACGCCACGGGAAATGCATGATAGGGTGATGGGCACGTTCGCTCGTGGAACGTGCCTTTTGCGGGCGGATTCGTCCGCCGCTCGGGCGGGTAGCTCAGTGGTAGAGCTCCGGTTTTACACACCGGCTGTCGCAGGTTCGACCCCTGTCCCGCCTACTGAAGATGGATCCGGATGATGATGCGCCTCGAGCCTCGCGCGCCCGAAGCGTTCCGCGACGACCCGTACGGCGGGTATCTCGCGGGGCGAAGCTGGATGTACTTCGCCGTCGTTCCGGAGCTGTTCGGCTACGCGCTTTGGGGGGCCCCTGACGCCGAGGACCTCTCGGCCCTCACCGACCTGTGGCGGGACGAAGCCACGAGGCCGCCCCACGAGCTTTTGGCCGATCTCTCCCGGGTCACGCACGTGGAGGCCGCTGCCTTCGAGGTGCTTGCATCCTACATCGTTCAAGAGGCCGAGGTGCTCTCGCGCATCGTGCGCCGGGCCGCGCTGGTCCGTCCACCCTCGCTGGCCGGGGCGGTGGCGAGCGGATTCTTCTCTACGGTGCCGGCGTCGTTCCCGGTCTCGTTGTGGGACGACGCCGACGCGGCGCTCTCCGACCTGGGCGTGGCCGAGGGCGCCGAGGTGGGAGCGCTCTTGGCCCGCACGGTGGCCGCGGTGCGCGCGGTCCCGGAGCCGTTGCGCGACCTCGAGCGCTACCTCGCCGGGTATCTCACCGCGCCGTCGCTGGAGGGCGCGGCAGAGGCCCTGGGCGTCTCCGTCCGGACCCTGCAGCGGCGACTCCGCGACGGCGAGACCTCGTTCTCGGCCGAGGTGCAGCGGGTACGCCTGGATTGCGCCCGGCGCCTGCTCGTGGAGTCGAGCCGATCCATCACCGACATCGCGCTCTCGGTGGGCTTCGCCACCTCGCAGCACTTCAGTACGTGCTTTCGCGAGCGCGAGGGCACGACCCCCAAGGCCTACCGAGAGAGCCGGAGGCGCTGACGCATCGCATGGCGCGCCGGCGCACAGGATTGGCGCGTCGCCGAACGCCCGCCGCCGACCGCCGCGGTATCGAGAGGGGCATGCAGCCTCTTCGACGACTCGTCCGCTACGCGCTTCTGGCCACGGCCGCACAAGGATGCTTCATCCCCATCCAGCGCAGCGATACGGTAGATGGATCGCGAACGGAGTACGTGCCCGCCACCTCCACGTGCCCGACCGAGGACGAGGTCCAGCGCACGTGGCAGAGCCACCTGGACGATCTCTCGCTCGATGCCACGCGAAACCTCGGCGGGCGGGCACGCGTGTGCTGGTATCGCCTGGCGCTGAGCCCGGAGCAGGTCGCCGACAGCTCGAAATTCTGTGGCGCCGGGGAGACCACGTTCGCGTCGGTGCGGGCCGCCTACCTCGAGCGCCTCGCACCCGCGCGCCGGGTGCCGCCCGGCGCGACGTCGGTAGCGGTACCGGAGCCCATGTACGCAGCCTGCGTGGACGGGGGCGCCGTGGCCGCCCTCGCGGTGGCGGCCGGGGAGAGCTGCCGTCCGTCGGGTAGCGCGCTGCACGCGCCCCAAGTGTTCTCCCGGGACCCGAACGTGGTGGTGACCGACGTTCCGGCGGTGGACGAGCTCCCGGACGTGCTCGCCTGCGAGTACTCCTTCGAATACGAGCGGAGCCGCGGCGGGTGCGGGAGCCCCGGCTTCGGGCCCACCTGAGCGCCAGGGTCAGGGCGCGCCGGTGATGGTGGCGGCGCCGGACTTCTTCGACTTGCCGGAGACCTTGGTGCCCACCAGGTCGACCTTGGCGGCGCCGGCGGCGACCACCGCGTTGGTGCTCGCGGTGATACTGCCGCCGGTCATGGTGACCTTGGCGCCAGCGCCGGCGTCGATGGCGATGGGCGCGGTGAGGTTCACGTTCACCAGGGTGAGCTGGCAGTTGCCGCTGGCCTTGATGGCGGTGCCGCTCACGGTGGCGGTGATGCCGCTGAGGGTGACCGCGTCGTTGGCTTTGCATTCGAACGTGGACTTGCCGTCCCATACGGCGGCCTTGGTTTCGCGCGGGGCGCCGGAGGCCTGCGCGGCGGCGTCCGAAGCCTGCTTGTTCATGAAATAGAGAATCGCGACGATGAAGCCCGCCACCATGACGACGGTGATCACGGCGCCGATGATGTAGCCGATGATCTTGTTCTTCACGTAGTCGCCGGGGCTCTGCCCGTTGATCTTCACCCGCAGCTGCTGCCCGCCACCCATGTCGAAGGTGCCGGCGGCCACGTTGTGCTGCGGGGCCTGCGGGTAGTGCTGCTGCTGCGGGTACTGCTGCTGCGGGTACTGCGGGGGCGGGTTGTGCATCCTCTCGTCGTACCGCTTCGTGGCCGCCGGCGCATGTCACCCCAATGAGGCTACTGGGGGCTACTTGGCGGTGAGCGCCACGTTGTCGAAGATGAAATGGTCGCGGCTTCCCTGGGGCATGTGGTCCGGTCCCAGCACCAACGCCTGCAGACTGGTGACGTTGGCGCTGGGAGGGAGCGAGATCTCGTAGATCGTTTGCCCGTCGCCTTCGACCCGAACATCGAGCGCGCGGCTCGTACCGGCGTCGCCCGGCCGCGAGGTGACGCTCACGTGGAGCGCGAACCAGCGCTGCCTTGGGAGGCCCGCCGGGTAGAGTCGGTGGCTGTCGTCGTTGTTGCCGAAGCTGCCGGGCCGGATGCGGAGGGTGTCGGCGTTGTATGTAAACTGCACGATCTCGCCGAGATCCCCCTCCACCTGAGCGTCGACCCACACCATCGCGTAGAAGTCGAAGCCGGCCTGAAGCGCAGATGCCGGCAGCGGGCGCCCGAGCGACAAGTAACCGGGGCTCGCGTCCGCCGCGGTGGCCTGCAGAAC
>JABFRG010000045.1 GCA_013141295.1 Polyangiaceae bacterium | reverse complement strand
CTCTCGCGCTCGCACGCGCAGCCATCACCTCGCGCGCCCGCGCGGAATGGCGGCGCTCGCATGGGCGTTGGGAGCCCGGTGAATCTCCTTCGTTTTGCGCTCCTGGGGCCGCTGGCTCTCGGCACCGCCTGCTCGCCCGCGCCGGCTCGGACCTCGCCCGCAACGCTGCCCGCCTGCCCGACCGCGGTCGCCCTGCCGCAGCCCGACGCCGGCGCTTCTGAAGGTCACCCGGTTTCGTGGACACCCCAAAGTGCGCGACAATGCGCAAGGAGTGTTCGATGGCGAAGCGAAAAGTACGGCGAGCAAGACGCTCGTTCACCCCGGAATTCAAGGCGGACGCAGTGCGTCTCTGCCAGGCAGGCGACCGCAGCGTCGCCGAGGTGGCGAAGGACCTGGACCTTACCGAGACCGCGCTGCGTGACTGGTTGAAGCGCGCCGAGGAGGCCGCCAAGCCCGGGCCGGCCGAAGCGCTCAGCACGGCCGAACGCGAGGAGCTGAAGGAGCTTCGCAAGCGGGTGAAGCGGCTCGAGATGGAGCGCGAAATCCTAAAAAAAGCGACGGCCTTCTTCGCCAAGGAGAGCGGGTGAAGTTCGCGCTCATCGAGGCGGAGAAGGCTCACTTCCCCCTGACGGTTCTGTGCGAGGTTCTCGAGGTCTCGCGCAGCGGCTTCTACGCCTGGCGGAGCCGCCCTCCGAGCATACGAGCCACCGAGGACGCTCGGCTGGTGGACGAGATCGTCGCTGCGCACGGCAAGAGCGGAGAGCGCTATGGGAGCCCTCGCGTCCACCGCGCTCTCCGTCGCAAGGGCGTCCGGGTGGGAGAGAAGCGCGTTGCCCGCCTCATGCGCGAGAAGGGCCTGGAAGGGCGGAGGAGGCGGCGCTTCAAGCGCACCACGGACTCGAACCACACCAACCCTGTCGCGCCGAACCTGCTCGCGCGTGACTTCGAGCCGGCCGGGCCGAACCAGACCTGGGCGGGCGACGTGACGTACATCGCGACCGGGGAGGGCTGGTCCTACCTGGCCGTGCTGCTTGACCTCTTCTCGCGCCGCGTCGTGGGTTGGGCGATGAGCTCGTCGAACGACACGAACCTGGCGCTCGACGCCCTGCGCCGTGCCGTTCAGAGCCGCCGCATCATCCCCGCCGGGTTGATTCATCACACCGACCGCGGCAGCCCTTACGCGAGCGAGGACTACCGTGCGGCGCTCGATTCCTTCGGCATGGTCCAGAGCATGAGCAGAAAGGGCGACTGCTGGGACAACGCCGTCTCCGAGAGCTTCTTCGCAACCCTGCGCGCCGAGCTGGTCGACCACGTGACCTACGCCAACGCGCGGGTCGCCGAGAACTCGATCGGCGAGTACATCGAACGGTTCTACAACGTCGAGAGGCTGCACTCGCATCTCGACTACGTCAGCCCCGTCGAGTTCGAATTGACCTCGCGCTCACGCGCGATTGCTGCATAATCAACCTGTCCACCGAACCGGGTGAACTTCATTCCTCACCGGACGCCGCAGCGGGCGAGACCGCGGATGACGACCTTCCGGAGGTGCTGACGGTGGAGGGGAGCTTCACCGCAGCGGACGCCCGCGAACGCCTGGTGGTGCGCGAGGGCGGTCCCACCAACGGCGCCAGCGGCGGCAAGACCGCATACTTGTATTCTGCAACTTCTGCGTTGCTGCGGACCATCACCAGCTTTCCCGCGGAGGAGTGCGTGCCGGTGGCTCGCTCGGGGAGACCGTCGTTGCTCCTCTGCACGATGGTGAACCGGTGGAACTCGTTCCCCAACTTCGGGGTCGCGCTCTTCGACCTCGCGGCGCCGCTTTCGCCCGACACGTTCGGCCATGGACCGAAGACCGGGTTCCTCCGGCCGCTGCAGACGATCCTCGCGACCGACGAGGAATGGGTTCTCACGTGCGACGCCCTGGGCCCAATGATGGCGCTCCCGCTCGCCCCGCAGCCGATGAATCTGCGGGTGGCGTCGTCGGCGCCGGGCGTCCACGCGACCTTCGTGGTGCGGGCCCCGTGCGCACCAAGGCCGAGCTCGATCGCGTGTGTGCATCCTTCGTGGCCCACAAGAAGCAAGCGACGGCGCGCACGGAGGTCCCCGAGGAAGGGGACGAGCAGGGGCTCGCCGACCGTACCGCGCGGGTGGTCGGTGCGCCCAAGCGCATCTTTGTACGCCTCGCCCTCGATGCCCGTGGCGAACGCATGGTCTTCGAGGACGGAAAGGCCGCAACCACCGAGCTCGACGCCCTGGGATTCCGCGTGTCACCCTGAGCGTCTCCGTCGCTCCGGAGGCGCGAGCCTATTGCTGCGGGCCGGATCTACCGTCAGGTATCGTCGGCGTCGTGGGCGGGAGCGTGCCGGGCACCGATGTGCCCGCCTTTGCGCAGTACACGTCCACGTGGGTGCTCTCGTACACCCAGCCGGCGAGAAACACGTCGACCACATAGTCCAGTACCGACAGTCGCTGCTCGATACGGGCCCACGGTGCTTCTTTGCAGGTTGCATCCAGTGCGAGCGGTGTGTCGATGGCCACCACATCGAGAACGGTGGTGCTGCGCCACTTGTCGTCGATCGCGGGCGTCGCCGCAGCCTCGGCGCTGCCGTTTACGATGGTCATGCGGAAACAGCCTGTGGAGAGAAGCGCGAGCGATAGCAAGAAGGCGAACCTCATCGTGCACCTGCGGACCGCTGGGGGCCGGTTGGGCTCGCATTGACACCGAGCGCAGGCGCTCTGGTGGCCTCGGGCGTCCCGCCATCCGTCTTCCGCTCAGTCACGGCTGACGCAGTGGTCCGCCCGCCGCTGCACCAGATGTTGACCTTCCGCGGAGTGTAGATGCCAATCGTGACGACGCGCAGAAGCCACGTGGCAAAGTTGTTTCCGGTCGTGATCTCATGGACTCCAGCAGGGCATACCTCCCGAACGTCTATCTCGTAGTCGCCCACGACCCCGAAGACGAAGTACGAAGCCCACTCGTTGTGCTCTTCGCCCCGCACTGTCGTTGCGTCCCTGAAGTGGTACGTGTATCCGCACCCGGTCAGCCCAGTCATCGCCGCGAGGTAGACGAAGACCATCGCAGCTCGGAGCACGACTCCTGTGTGCGCTTGCCTGTCGGTTCCTCGGGGGCGCCACCGGCCGCCTTCTATTGCCTTTGTCATGGATGCTGCTCTCATTGTTCCGAATCTACTCTCGGGTGATTTCAGTCTTGCGCTTGCGATGTTAGCGTCGCGGCGCGCGCACGAATCTCGCTCCACGCTGGCGAAAGCGCGGGAAGCCTCGGCCCGACGGGGTACTTGTGCGCCTTGGCTTCGTTTGCGAGATTCCAGAGCCGGTAGCAGTTCGTATGGTGAGGTTCCTCGAGATCCCCGAGGCTCAGCGTAACGGGAATGCGGTGTCCGGAACCGTCGTCCTTCGTGAAATCGTTACGGAGGAGGGCAGCGCAGGCATCCGGGTCGTACTCTCCGATGCTCGCGTAGTAGGCTGCAAGATCCGCAGCGGAGCTCGAACGAAGGTAGCTCTCGTGATCGACTCTCATCCCGGCCAGCCAGCTTTCGAGAACCTCGGCCGTGGTGAACCCTAGCTTCGTGGCCAACTCTAGCGAGAAGTCGTCGGCCGCCTGCTCGACAGTGTAGAGCCCCATCTTGTTCTCGCGAACGCGCTGGATGAGGCGGGCGGCCTTTTCGTCGAGAACCCGAGCCTCTCGGTCGAGCCGCGTCAGGAACGACTCCAACGTATCGCCGATCATGAGCGTCACCCGCGACTTCGGCCCGGGCCGATGCTTGTCCGCCGAGAAGAGCAATGTCCCCGCAGAGACGACTTCGGAGCCCGGCTCCGCGCCGAGCTTTAGCGTCGGCGCGCAGCGGATAAGCTTGGATTCAAACGTCAAGTAGGCGGCCCTTTCGAGGTTTGGATCCCGCAGGAAGCCCGGCACCCACGAGCCGAGCGCGTCCCGCGCCGGTGCGCACACGAAATTCGCTTCGCGGCGCTCGGACAATAGTGGGGCGACGGCGAGGAGAAGAAGAGGGCGGAGTCGCGCGCTGAACTGAGAGGCGAACGAGGGGCCGGTGGTTCCCGTCCCGCGCACGACCTCGAGGTAGGCCGCCTGAATCTCTTCGGCATTGGGAGCCGGCACCGGCTTTCGTATTGAGCGCTCGTCTCGCTGGTACCAGTAGCCAAAGTTCTTCTCCGCCGCGGGAGACGCATGCGCGCCATAGTAGTGCCCCAGCTCGTGCGCGACCGTAGCCGCCAGTTCCGTCTCGCTGCACGTCGCGAGTAGATCGGTCGAGAACAGAACGTACTGCCCAGTTGCCGTGACGGAGACATCCTTGCTCGCGAGCGTCGTCGTTGTGTCGAACGGTCCGGTACGCTGGTAGGTTTGCGTACAGACGTTGCCCTCTGCGACGCGAAGACCGCCCGATTGCGCTATGGAACACGAGAATCGCGCAGCGTTCCAGAATCGTACGAAGCCGTCCGGACTCCAACCGGGCGCAGTAGGCATGATGCATGAGCTGGACGACCCGCTGAACGAAAGGGACTCCGGTTCCATGCGCGCGAATCCCGTGGACGGCTGGGGCCCAAGCGCCAGGCCCGTGCACGTTCGAACCGGGCTCACCCAAGCATTGAGCGTAGACCGAGAGATGCGGACCTTGGCGAGCGGCCGTGGCGCGGCGAGCGGCTGGCCGGTGCGCCGCTTGACGTCGGCGCGAACGATGGAGTCGACTCGATCCATCCAGGCCTGAACCCGGACCGTCAACGGGTCATCGTCAGGCGCGGTGGGGCCCACATCACCGCCAAGGGTGTTCGCGATGAAGTCGTCGAAGCTCGATGGAGCCCAATAGTACGGATCGTTGGCCGGCACGTAGGCCCCGGCCGTGTGGTCCTCGTCGATGGTATCGAGACTCTCCGCGCCGCAGGCTGCAATCGCGAGCAGTACAGGGAGGGCGAAGGGAATCAGACGCATGGCGTGGATCCTTGGTGGAGGGAGCTGTCTCTGAGATGCATGCGGTGTGCCTTCCGGAGCTGGTCGGAAGTCGCCCGGCAGTAGGGACCGCAAAGCGTGTCGCCGTGGCAGAGAAATCGACGGAAACTCTGCGAAGTGGGACGGTCAAGATGGCGGGGTGCGGCGTGGAGGATCGCACCCGTCTCAAACTCTGCGGGTGACCGTCCTCAGCCGTGGCGCCGAAGGGGGCAGGGCCCGCGCCGAGGCCGGGCTTGCAGAAGGGCATGCCCCCTTGCATTGGTCGCCCCATCCACGCATCGGGGCGATACTTTGCCACGTCGAGCTCCGTCGCGGTCTATACTTTCGTCTCGGTCCATGAAGGCTCGGAAGCTTGCGGCTATTCTTGCGTTTTCAGCAGTGGTGCTCGTGGCCGCGGCTTGCTCCGGCCAAAAGGGGCAGGACTACGCCGGCGAGCCTCTCGCCCAGGTCCGCGGTTCGGTCGTGTTGGCGTCTGCCCCCGCGCCCGCCCAAGCTACCGTGGTCATGGCATGGACCAACTTCGCGAAGCAGGGAGACACATCGGTGGCGGTGCAGCTACCGGCTCAAGCCAGCTTCCCCTCGAACTTTACCCTGGATATCGTGGTCGCTCCTCTCCCCGAGCAGATGAACGACTTCGGCGGCAACGGCAAGCTCCCGAACGAGGTGCGAATCGGACTCGCCGGGATTGTCGCCGTCGCCCCCGGGACCGATCTCTCCGGCCGCACCAGGCCCGTGCCCGTCCTGGGCGTGGTCGAAGACTACGAGGTGGTGTACGTCGAACGCGATGCCGTGCCCAACACGATTGCCGCGGCGTTCCTGGGTGGCCCGCTTCGGGCTGGCTTCCATCTCATGCGCGTGGTGCGGTCCTCTCTCTCCTCGGTGGACCAGTACAAGGCGTCCCAAGCATGCTACGCAGCGCTTCCGCCGGGCACCTCCGAGCAGCAGCGATACGTGCAGTGCCATCCCTCGGACATCTTCGACAAGCTCCAGGAGGCCGAGCAGGGGTTCGACACCAACATAACGTTGAAGCTCGCTCCCGCGAAGCAGCTCGACTTCCCCAACACCTTCTGAACGTTGAAGGACCTCGACCGACACGCGGCCGATGCGCTTTACCGTTCCTACGGACCGGTGGTGCTGCGGCGTGCGCGTCGAATCCTGGGCAACGCGGACGAGGCCCACGAGGTTCTTCAGGAAGTGTTCGCGTCGCTCATCGACGCCCCGGATCAGATTCCCAACAACGCAGACCTGCTCAACTGGTTCTATGCGGTGACGACCCATCGATGCTTGAACCGCTTGCGGGATGCAAGAAACCGCGCGCGGCTTCTTTCCCAGCACGGCGCGGCTGCTTCGGACCACAAACCCGCCTCGATGGATATCGAAGTGGGCGTCCGCGCGTTCCTCGTCGAGCTCTCCGACGAGCTCGCTCGCGTGGCGGTGTTCTTCTTTCTGGACGAGATGACGCACGATGAAATCGCCGAGGTCGTGGGCTGCTCGCGTCGTCAGGTGGGGTACCTGCTCGACCAAGTTCGGCGTCTGGCGGAGAGGAGGCAGCTTTGAGCATTTTGCCCGAGAGCTCGCGATCACCCACGTGCATGTCGGACTACCGTCTCGATGCGTTCCGCTCCACCTCGTTGCCCGCTGAGGAGCGCACGCGCGTCCAAGAGCATCTCGGCGGGTGCGCCCGCTGCCGAGGCCGACTCGCCGAGCTCGAGGCCGAGGCTCTGGAGTTTGCCGAACAGCCGACGGTACCGAAGGCCGACGTACACCCGATCGCGAAACGCCCCATGCGGAGGAGAGTCTGGGCGGGGGCTGCGGCCGCGCTGGCCCTGGCCGCGGGCCTGTTCCTCTTCGTTCGCAGCCGGCGACCGCCCGAGGAAGACGGCGGAGTGCGGTTGAAAGGCAACGCCCACATCGAGCTCTTCGTCGAGCATCGGGGCAGGGTGCGGCGAAGCTCGATGGCCGAGACGGTCGAGCCCGGCGACAAGTTGCAGTTCGCGGTCGCGACGCGGGAGCCAGCCTACGTGGCGGTACTGAGCATCGATGGTGCGGGTACCGCGAGCGTGTACTTCGCCGCGAGCTCTCCGCTCGGGCCTACGATCAATGGCGAAGACGAGCCGCTTCCGGTGAGCATCGTGCTCGACGACGTTCTTGGTGCGGAGCACGTTTGGGGATTCGTGTGCAAGGAGCGTCAGCCAGAAGCCGACCTGCTCGCGCGCCTCAAGAAAGAAGGCGCGGCGATTGCCACCCCTCCCGACTGCTCCCGCACCGAGTTCTTGGTCACGAAGGTCGCGCACGCGCCGTGAGATGCATTCGCCTTCTCTGGACCGTTGGGCTGCTCTTCGCGGCGTTGCTCGTAGCGTCGACCTCCCATGCCGCCATCGAGCGGTTCGGCGTGGTGATTGGAAACAATACCGGGAACGCCGACGACCAAGAGCTACGCTACGCCGAGGCCGATGCGTCCCGAATGCACGACACGCTTCGAACGCTCGGCGGGTTCGCTCCCGCCAACCTGGTGTTGCTCAAGGGCGAGAGTGCCGAAACGGTGCGGCGCACGCTCATCGCGGTGAACGACCGCGTTCGGGCGGCGGTCGCGGGACCCGAGCGCCAAGCGGTACTGCTCGTGTACTATTCGGGGCACGCCGACAGCTCCGTCCTGCACCTTGGGAGGAGTAGCCTTCCGCTCAGCGAGGTGGAGCAGATCGTACGGGGATCGGTGGCCGATCTGCGCCTGCTCATCCTCGATGCCTGCAGGTCCGGGGCGCTGACGCGGGTAAAGGGTGGCACGCCCGCACCGCCGGTGGCGATTCGGATGGAGAGCCAGCTACAGGGGGAGGGGGTGCTCTTTTGGACCGCCAGCGCCGCCAACGAGGACGCCCAAGAATCGGACGCTCTCAAGGGATCCTTCTTCAGCCACTACCTGAATTCCGCGCTCATCGGAGCCGGCGACAGCGACGGCGATGGACGCGTGACCATCGACGAGGCCTACCGCTACTCGTCCGAGAACACCATCCGCGTCACCAGCGCCAGTGCGGCGGGAACACAGCACCCCACGTTTCGCTACGACTTGCGGGGGCAAGGAAAGGTGGCGCTCACGACCCTTTGGGAAGGATCGCAGAATCACGCGACGGTGGTCTTGCCGCCCGGGAAGCCCTACCTCGTATTCGCCGGCTCGAACACCGGGGCAGTGGTCGGCGAGGTGGGGACCTTCGACGTCGGGCGTCGCATTCGCGTGAAGGCCGGAACCTATTTCGTGCGCGGGCGCGGCAACGATTCGCTCCTCGAAGGCTCGTTCAACGTGGCGGCGGGCGAAACCTGGGAGGTCCGGGAAGCCGACCTCTCGCGCACCGCATACGCGCGGCTGGTACGCAAAGGTGGTGGTCGTAGCTCGGCGCTGGAGACGCAGATCGGTGCGCGGCTCCACTCGCCGCTGCCCAATGGTGGCGGGTGGTGTGTGGGTGCGGTTGCCGGGTTTGGTATTGCGTGGGACGTGGCCACACTCGCGCTCCGTGCCGGCGCCTGTCGCGCCGCGTTTTACGGCCGTTCGCTGGAGGGCGACACCGACGAAGTAGGTCTCGACGTGCGCCTCACCCGGTCTTTCGACATTTCTCGACTTTCCCCCTTCGTCGCCATCGAGGCGGGGGCTGTCCTCTTCCACCAGTCCTTCGTTACCCGCGGCCTCGCCCCCAACGTCGACACCGTTGGCGCCAGCGCTGCCGCGGTGCTCGGCCTCTCCCTCGATCTGGGCGGTGGCTTCGATCTGGTCGGGGAAGTGGGCGCCGCCGCATATGTCTTCTCTCTGGACGAGGACCGCAGAACGAGCTTCCGCAGCTCCTTTGCCTTCCGGCCGACCCTAGGGCTTTCCAAGGCCTGGTGAGCGAATCGCGCTGCGTGGTGGAAGAGGAGCTACCCGATGAAGAATCAAATGGGGGTCTCCTTTGCGACGGAGTGGAACCGACGGAGATCGATCACTTAACCCTCTTGAGGCGCGGCCTGGGCGGCGGCAGAGGGTCAGGGAGCTTTCGGTCCTCGTAGCGTGCAACATGGTTGCGCTCCTTCTCCTGCTCGAGATGGAATGCCCAGTAGGCGTCGAAGTCCTTGGACGCTCGAATGGTCCGCAATCTTCATGGCGCTGCTCACGGTGAGGGCGCCACGCGCGATAGCCGCGATGATGGCAGCGTGCTGTGGCTCGTGGGGCTCGTTCACGGCCAGTGGACCATCTGAGCGCGCCCTCGAGCGAGCTTCATTGAGGAGCCCAGCGACGTTCGCTGGGCTGGCCCGGGTGTTACAGTAGATTGATCGGTTTCGGTCCGAACTTCAGCGGGCCCGTCCTCGCGCGAAGTCGGTCGAAAGACGACCCGGCGGGGCGGTACGATTCGTACAGAATGAAGCCGCGCCCGAGGGCGCCGTCGACGAACAGTGGCCCGTCCTTTCGTGGGGGCATGACCGAGCCGTCCTTCGCGTCGAACACGATGGCTCCCTGCGCGACGGCGAACAGCACGTCCGGAGCCGTCACGCCCTTCGACGACATACTCACCTTCCCGTCGCGGTCGACGTCCTCGGCGACGACGAGCACCGCGATGCCAACCTTGTAGGGCGAAGCCTCGGCGCAAGGCCCGGGGACCTTGTCGGGCGCTTGGGCGGCTCGCATGCAAAGCAGATTGGCCTCGGATGGCGCGCGCATCGACGGGAGCGTGATGGCCTGGGACGCCGGGTCGAAGGGAATATCGAACGCGACGTCCACCGGAGGGGGAGCAAAGTCGTCGTCGACCTGCCCGAACGCCCCCACGAGTCGATAGGACTTCTTCGAAGTGTCCGGCGGCTGCTCGAACTGGACGGCAACATCCCCGCCTGCAGCGGCGACGCCGTCGTCTTGGGAGCACGCCCCCAGAGAGGTCGAGAATGCGGCGACGAGCGTCGTGGTGTAGAAGGCGAAGCGGGTGGGCTGAAGTGTAAGCATGACGTACTCCTGAAAGTGTCTAGCTCCGTAGACCCCGACGCACCTTTGCGTGGCAAAGAAATCGTCTCATGCGGTGGCCAGCGCACGGCTATCCGAGGTGCGCCCGTCTACCTGGCGACGATGTCGGCGCCGCAGGTGGGCACCAAGCGCTTCGAGGCTTCGAGCCCCGTGGACGTGCCATCGTCCCCGCCTTCCCGGGCCTTTGCCCTTACGAAGCCACCTTTTGCGCGGAACACGCGGGCATGCCCCCTTCAGTGCGGAGCGTCGAGGCACCGAAGCGCGGTGCTCCTCACGAAGGCGGGCGTGGCGGGTGCGGCGGCGATGGCCCGAAGCTCATCGTCCGCAATTCCGCTTCGCCGACTGGGGGCTCGCAGCTCACGCTCGCGGGTGAAAGCCCCGAGTGTTGTCGACCCGCAGGCGTCGGAGGCGGGCCGCGGCCGCGTGTCGCCCTGATGCTACTTGCAGGCAGGGTGCACGCCGAGGCAGTTGCCGGCGTCGCAGCAGACGCCGCC
>JABFRG010001260.1 GCA_013141295.1 Polyangiaceae bacterium | reverse complement strand
GCACGTCCGCTTCCGCACCGGGCACGCTCACCGCGCAAAGCCTCGCGCCGCGGTCCAGGGAGACGTGGGCCGCGGTGGGCCTCGCCGCAGGCTTGCTCTTGCTCACGGCCAGCGCGAGCGCCACGGCCTACTACCTGGCGACGCGGCAGACCGCCGCCACCGTTGCTGCGCCCGCGGCCGTCCCCGCAGCCACCGTGAGCGCGGGCAGCGCAGGCAGCGCGCAGGGGCCGGTACCGCCCGCCGCGACTCTATCGGGCCCGACACCGAAGCCCACGGGCGCGGCGACGAAGCCCAGCGCACCGGCCTCGGCTTCCGTGCATCCTGCACCCACTTCCCCGCCCCTGGCGAGCCGCGCCTTCGCCAAGGAGTGCCAACCGTCGGTCAACAAGACGCGCGCCAGCACCCAGGACCTGCGGAGCACCCTGAACGCGTTGCCGCCGCGCCTCAACGCTTGCGCCGCCCGCGCCTGCTTCCGCCACGATGGTTCGCGCGACGTGGGCTACGACTTCGAGAACTACCTCCTGAAGATCGACCCCCAGGGGCGCGTGACGTCGGTGTCGCACCCGGGCGACGGATGTCCGGCGCTCGACGCATGCGTCTTTCCGGTCCTCCGCGGCACGGTCTTCTCGGCCGACGCCGCCGGCGAGGTCGAGATCGCCTGCAGCTATCGCGACGCGCCGACCCGCGACTGACGAACGGGCGTCGTCAGCGCTCGCGGTGCGCCACGGCTTCGCGCATCTGGCGGTCGGCCTGGAGGAACGCCAGCGCCGTGAGCTTCTGGAAGGCGTCGACGCGCGTATAGACGTGGTTGCCTAGCGCCGAGCAGCTCGCGCCGCGAGAGACGACACCGACGATCTCACCGCTGCGTGCGTCGATGGCGGGACCGCCGGAGTCACCGCGACACGTCGCGCTCTCCACCTCGAACTCCCGGGGGCCGAGGACGGCGCCGGTGCGCGCGTTGGCGCCGGGGCCGGTGGCGAGCACCTGGCTCGTCTTGCGCGGCACGCGGGTGCCGACGGCGTTGGCGGTGCCGCCGCCGAAGCCGATGGGGACCACCACGTCACCCTCGGTGACCGGCGCGTGCGAGCGGAGCGGGAGCACCGGCAGGTGGTAGATGGGCCGGTCGAGGACCAGGTAGGCCACGTCGGCGTCGCACAAGGTCGCTCCCTGCGGATGCAGCGTGCGGATGCCCCGGGCGAGCGGTGCGTCGAGGCCCGGGCGAACCCGCGGCCCCTCGTAGATGGAGATGTCTTGCGGGTCCAGGTCCTTGTCGACGTGGGCGCCGTTGTGGGAGCGACCGGCGGCATCGCAGGAAGGGTTCGAGGTGAGGGCCTTCGATACGCAGTGGCGGGCGGTGAGCACCAGGTTGCGGGCCACCAGGGCGCCGCTACACAGCGTGTAGCGATCCCCATCGGCGGCGGCGATGGCGATGACCGCCGGCGCGCGCTCCTCGGTGAGGGCAGCGATCTGCTCTTTGGGGATCGTCGAGTTCTTGCGTACGCACGAGAGCGAGAACGCAGCGACTACGACCACGACGAACTGGAATAACCGGGAGCTCATGTCGACTACCCACAAACCTGGACGGTGGTTGGACTCCGCCCACTCTTAGTATGCATCGGATTGGTGATTCGGCGATGGGTCGACGCACGATTCCATCACTCTGCTGATCACGAACGGCGAGACGCATCGCGAGCGTGAGAGCGGCGAAGAGTTTTTCCGCCACCCACGCGCAGCTGGCGCGCGTCGTTCGCGCACGCTCCTTCGCATGTGTGCGCGCCTCGCACCGCGCGTCGGGTATCTCAGGGATGGCTGGGTCGCTTCGGTTGCAAGCGAACGCCCTCGAGCTGCGCGTTCACTTCCGCGCCCAGCAGCAGCGCCAGCGCCGTCAGCCAGCACCAGAAGAGCAGCACCGCCACCGCGGCGAGGCTGCCGTAGTAGACGCTGTAGTTGCCGAGCGTGCGCACGTAGGCGCTGAAAGCCCACGAGACGAGGAGCCACGCAGTGACCGCCACGAAGGCGCCCGGCCACGCGCGCCTCTGGATCACCTCGGTGTGCACCACCGCCACCCGGTAGAAGCCGGAGAGCCCGCAGGTGCCGACCACCAGGAGGATGAACGGCACGAGCAGCGTGCGCACGCGGCCCGGCGCGAGGTGGATGACATAGGAAATTCCCCAGCCCACCGCCACCAGCGACGCCAGCGCTCCGAGAATGCATGCCACCGACAGCGCGCGCTTCTGCCACCACGGACGGCGCTGCGCACGGAGGACGATCTCGAGCCCGTTGATGAGACCATGTACGCCCGAAGACGACACCCAGAGAAAGCCCAGGGCCACCAGCGGCGCAAAGCCGACCCCCGTGCCCGCCAAGGTGTCGAGCTCCCGGGAGATGATCGACTGGGCGGCAGGTGGCGCGGCGTCCACCAGCGGACCGAGCACCACGTCGGTGCCCCGCACCCGCACCATGTGCCCGATGATGTAGCCGAGCGCCAAGAGGAGCGGAATCAGGCTCAGAAAGAAGCTGTAGGCCATGGCCGACGCGGCGGTCACCGCGTCGTGCTTGTCCATCGCGAGGACGATGTTCCTCACGAGCGCGACGCCCCGGTGAAAGATGGTCCGCGACAAGGCTTCATG
Organism: Polyangiaceae bacterium; assembly: GCA_013141295.1. GTDB lineage: Bacteria > Myxococcota_A > Polyangia > Polyangiales > Polyangiaceae > JABFRG01. The sequence goes on along the minus strand of JABFRG010001260.1, from coordinate 7,861 downwards.
GGTACGCAATCACGAAGGCCCGCGGCGCGTCAATTGACACCGCTGCGCGCGGGGCGATCGGCGCCGCCTGAGCGAGGTGCTGCAACCGGGCGAGAGTGGTAGAATGTCTGCGTGCGTTACCTCTTCGTCTTGACCTTCGTGGGCGCCGGCCTCGGCGCGCCTCTCCTGGCTTCCACCGCGTGCAGCAGCTCCCCGGTCACCACCGTTCGCGACGCGAGCGACGACCGGGGGCGGCTCAGTGCGCCCGTGACCATCGACGCTGGCGCCTGCCAGGCCACCGTGTGGTCGCCGCCGCTGCTCGAGAGCCCGCACGTCGAGATAGGTACGCCGGTCACCTACAACTCGAATCCACCCTCCAGCGGACCGCACTATCCCATCTGGGCCGCCTTCAAGGAGTTCGAGGCACCGGTGGACCGGCGCTACTACGTGCACGATCTCGAGCACGGCGCGGTGGTGCTGCTCTACAAGTGCCAGAGCGCCAGCGAGTGCCCGGAGATCGTGAAGGACCTCCGTGCGGTCATCGCCGCTCTCCCGTCCGATCCGCTCTGCGGTGGCGCCGTGCGCGTGCGCGCGGTGCTGGTGCCGGACCCCTTGCTCGACAAGAAGATCGCCGTCGCCGCCTGGGGCTGGACCTACCAGGCCGACTGCGTCGACGTGCCGTCGCTCTCGAAGTTCGCCCGCGACAACTACGGCAAGGGCCCGGAAGCGCTCTGCGCGGACGGCCAAACCGAATTCTGAATCGTCAGATGCCCGAGCCCTCGTCGCCGGCGGGGGTGTCGGTGGTGGCGGCCGGAGGCGGTGCGGCCGGAGACGCCACGGGCGGCGGCGCAGCAGGTTGCGCCGCAACCGCATCCGATGACGTCGACGCGGCTGCAGCGGGCGCCTCTGGCGGAGGAGCTGGCTCCGATTTGTGACGCTCTTGCCACTCGGCGACCTCGTGAAGGACGGTGTCTTTCACGTTGTTCATGGCCCGGCCGACTTCCTTGACGCTGGTCTTCACCAGGCTCTCGATGGGCTCGGTGGGGAGCTCCTCCACCGCGTGCTTGGCTGCCTTGAAGAGGAAGTCGACGCCCTTCTTCAGCTCCTCGACCGGATCCTTCTCGCCTTTGGCCATGGCGCCATGATGACGGCGGCGGAAACGGTGGTCAACCTACGCGGCGTGAGGGCTTGCTGCTTTTCGGCGCGGCGGGCACCGGCACGCTGGCCGGCGGGCGCTGGTGCCACAACGTGCAGCGATTGCGTCCGCCGCGCTTGGAGACGTAGAGAGCGTCGTCCGCCGCCTTGAAGAGCGTGTCCCAGTCGCGCGCGGCTTCCGGGAACGTGGCGATGCCGATGGAGCAGGTGACGTTGACCGGGCCCGCAGGGGTCTGGAAGTTGGTGCGACCGAGCTCCTCGCGAATGCGCTCGGCCAGGAGCCAGGCACCGGCCTCGTCGGTCTGCTCGCACACCACCACGAACTCCTCGCCGCCGAAGCGGGCCACGAGATCGGTGGCGCGCTTCTGGCGCCGGAGGATGTCGCCGAGGCCCTTGATGACCACGTCGCCCACGTCGTGGCCGTAGGTGTCGTTGACCTTCTTGAAGTGGTCGATGTCGGTGACGAGGAGCGAGAGCTTGCGACCGAAGCGGCTGGACGCCTCGATCTTCTGCGCGCCTTGGTCGAGCATGGCGCGCTTGTTGAGGAGCCCGGTGAGGCCGTCGGTGGTGGCCATGGTCTCGAGCTTTTGCACCATGCGCGCGTTGGAGAGCGACACCGCGAGGTGGCTGGCGAGCACCTCGAGGGTGTGGCGCACGGAGTCGCCGAAGGCGTGCCGACGCTTGGAGCCGAGGATGAGCGTGCCGAGCGGGCGATCCCGGAGCATGAGCGGGAGCACGAGGAGGCTCGGCAGATCAGGCCAGGGGAAGCGCTTGGTGAGCACCACCTGGTGCTCGGCGTCGAACTCGCCGCGGTAGGGTAGCGGAAAGCGATTCTGGACGACCATCGACACCAGGCCGGTGTTGTGGCGGAAGGATGCACCCACCAGCTCCTGGAACGCCGGCTCGGTGCCGAGCGCCGCCACCACTTCGTGGCGCTTCTGCGCGTCGTCGAACACCGTGACCGCCGCCAGATCGAAGCTGGCGATCTCACGCGCCGCGCGCACGCCCGCTTCCAGCACCTCTTGCTCGCTCTGCGCCGCACCGAGCGCCTGGGCCGCGCGATAGAGCTTGCCCTGCTCCACCTTGGCGCGCTCCAGCTGGAGGAACACCCGCTCGTTCTGGATGGCCCGGTGGCAGTAGCGCGCAGCCTGGGCGGCGAGCTCCTGCTCCTCCTTGGTGAAGGCGCGGTTCTCCAGGCGATCGATGGCGAGAAGGCCGCGCACGGCGGACTGGGCCCGGGCGGGGGCGCCCTTCCCTTCCTTCTGCTCCTCGAAGATGGGGAGGACCGCCAGCGCGCGAACCGGGCAGGAGCCCGCGTAGTAGGGGACCTTGTAGCTCGGGCGGAGGCCTTCCATGGCCACCGCTTCGGCGCGTCGATCGGCCACCGCGAGGACGCCGTCGCCCACCGGAATGGGCGCGTCGTTCACGTCCTCGGCGCCGCTGGACAGCTCGCTGATGCGAAAGTGGGTACCGGCGTCGTTCTTCCACAGGAGCACCGCGGTGTGCAGGCCCAGGGTGCGGCGCAGGAGCTCCAGTGCATAGTGCACGGATTGGTGAATCTCTTCGACGCTGGAGCGCTCCAGGCGCTCTTCCCGAGCGGCAGCGCGTTCCTCGCCGGCGCCGAGCAGCCGGTAGCTCCGAGCTTCGTCGCGCAGCTTGCCAATCTCTTCGTCGACCTCGACCCGCGCCAGGTGACGCATACGGGCCGCCTGGGCCCGGAGGAGCACGGCGCTCTCGCAGGCGAACAGCACCACGAAGAACAGGCGGGAGAGGAAGCCGGCGGATGCGAGCTCCATGCCCGCGCGGTGCCGGAGCGCACCTTCGAGACCGGAGACGAAGAGCGCCAGGAAGAACGAAGTAGCCGGCCGCGAGAGCGCCGCCATCCAGGCGATGAGCACGAAGATGCTGGCGGAGAGCAGGCCGTCCAGGCCGCCCTCGAGGCCGAGGAGGCCCGCGTACACCAGGGTCGCGAGCAGGGTGCCCACCTCGAGCTCGGAGAGGACCGACTCCCGCCAGCGCCGCCGCACCGCGCGCACCAGCACGAAGAGCGCCACCACGCCGCCGAAGGCCAGCACCTCGTTGCGCGACCCCACCGTCACCAGCGCCGCGGCAAAGGCCGCGACGAGCAGCAGGCCCGCACCTCGAGAGGCAACGACGCGGAGCACGAAGAAGGTTCGAACGAGCGCGTCCATCGTCTCCTGTAGGCGCTATCAGCCTCGGAGTCGGCGGGCCAAGTTTGTGCGAGCTCCGAAACGCCGCGAGGCCCGGTCCGTAAGACCGAGCCTCGGGTGATCCCTTCCGCTTCGTCTCAGCGCGGAGGCGGAGGCGGCGGAGGCGGAGGAGGCGGAGGAGGCGGAGGAACCGGCGCCGGCTGGTTCGACGCCACGATGCGCTCGGTCCACTGCGCGATGTGGTTCGATGTGGTCATGTCCTGCATCGGCATGTAGAAGCCGGGGTACGAGCCGTCGACGCCGGCCGCGGTCTTGGTGGGGTCCATGGCGAACATCCAGAGCAGCTGCTGGGTGTTGCCCTTGGTGCGAAGGCCGGCCTTGCGCTGCGAGGCCACGGTGAACCAGAACAGCTTGCCGCTGCCCTGCTTGGTCTTGAAGGGCGTGGACCGCGGAAACGTGTCGAGGAGCTCGGTCGCCGCGCCATCGCCGACGCCGGGCTTGCGGGCATTCGCCAGGTCCACCGGCGTGGCACCGGCGGTGGGCTTGACGGCCCAGGTGCGGGCATTGCTGTTGCCGGCCACGTCGCCGTCGCAGGCGTCGGTGTTCTCCTGGCCCACCGCGCACGTCACCTCGGTGAAGAGGAGCAGCGACGAGTCGGGCACGAAGTTCGGGTTGAAGCGGTTCTTGCCGTCGGCGATGGGCACGATGGTGACCGGATCGCCGAGGGTGGTGCCGGCGAAGGTGAGGAGCTCGATGCCCGACTTGCGCGGGCGCTGGGAGCTGCCGTGGATGCCCACGCGGGTGACGGCGATCATCTTGCCGTCGGCGGACCAATCCGGATGATCCGGCTCGAAGGTGAGGTCCTTGCTGGTGACGCGATCGCCGGTATTGCCGTCGTTGAACCACAGCTTGTTGCGGGCCACCGCGTCGGTGTCGCCGTACACCGAGACGAACTGCGCGCCGGTGGGATCGAACGAGGCGAACTGGATGCGGTTGACGGTGTCGCCGGTCTTGGTGAGGTAGGTGGTGTCGGAGCGGCTCGCGGGGATCTTCGAGAGATCGCTCTGCAGCACTTGGCGCCCGTCGTTCTGGCCGCCGAGCGAGGCGACGATCTTCTTGCCGTCGCGCGACACGGTGTGGCAACCGATGCAGGTGTTGGGCGTGCCGTAGTCGCCGGCCTTGATGAACACCTCGGGCTCACCGCCAGCGGCGCCGAAGTCGAAGCGCATGATGCGGGTGTTGGTGGCGTCCCAGTAATACACGCCGCCGTTCACGGCTTCCTCGGCGAACTGGATCTTGAAGCTGTCGGACACGCCGACGCCGGTGCCGGTGTCGTCGGTGGCGCGAATTCGAAGCGTCACGTCGCCCGCGCCGCGGTTGGTCTCCGCCAGGTACGCGTAGCCGGTCTCGTCGAGCTCGTACACGCACGCGCCGGCGGTGACGGCGCCGCTCGTGACGGTGGTGTTGCACCGCGTGAAGTAGCGAATCGTGCCGAGGCCGCTGGTGAAGGCGATCTCGTAGAGCTTGTTGCTGGCGCTGCCCGGACGCCAGTGGACCTCCAGGCGCCGGAGGTTCGGCGGCAACATGGTGCCGTCGTTGGGATACGCGAGCACCGGCTTGCGCGCGGCGTCGACGGTGCCCGCGAAGAGCGTGCCCGGGTTCGCCGGAAGCGCGCCGCCCTGCGCCGAGCCGGGAAGCGAGGCCTCGAGCTTCACCGTGAGTCGGGTGTCGGCCTCCACGATGGTCCCGTCGGAGTTGGCTGCTCGCGCGCGCACCGTGAGCACGCCGCCCCGCTGCGCCGGATCGGTGGCCACCGCCGGAAGACGCGTGGTGAAGGTGGCCGCGCCGGAGGCAGGGAACGCTCCCACCAGGTAGTTATCGGGAACATAGAACACCGCGCGGTCCGTGAGATCCTGCTCGGCGCCGCCGTTGATCTTGCCGAAGACCTTGAAGGCCTGCGTGACCGAGGCGCCGGCGTTCACGGTGAGGGTCGCGTCGGCCGGCTCGATGCGCAGCGCAGTGACCGCCACCGCTGTCCCGCCCGACGACGCGCCGCCCGAGGAGGAGCCACCGCCGCCAATCGTGGGCACCGGCGCGGCGCCGGAGCTCGAGCTCTCCCCGCCGGGAAACTTCGACTCGTCGTCCCCGCCGCAGGCGGTCGCAAGGGGAGCGAGAGCCGCGAGGGCGATTCCAGTGACGAGAGCAAAAGATGTTCTCATGGTAATCCACACTACGTCGTTCGGTCTTCGGGGCTACGGAAAAACGCGGACGTTCCGAAGATGAGTGGGGGATCTCCAGCGTGCGTGGGCGGGCGTACGCGAGCCGCGGGTGCAGTGGGAGATCGCCTGCAACGGGGTGCGCTTGGGCCTATCATTGCCGCCATGAGCGCCCCCCTCCCGCCTCCGCCCGCCTCTCTCGTGCGACCGCTCGACGATCTCGAAAGCGCCTGGCGCGTGGGAGGCGAAGGCGCCCGGCTCAAGGCGGTACGCGCGGCGGCGGAGCGCCTGCGGGAGCCGTTCGTGACCGGACCGCGAGTCGTCTCCGTGCGAACGTTGCCCCTCACCACCCTGCCCTACCCGGCGAAGTACGCCTTCTGGGGCGCGGCGCAGACGCTGGGGCCCTTCGTGATCATGACCCATCGCGCGCTCCTGGTTCAGTTCTTCCAGGAGGGCACGCTGAAGAACCTGCTCTTCAATCCGTCGGACATCGACGCCGCCCGCGCGACGCCCTTCTTCGCGCGGCTCGCGGCCAAGTTCGGAGAGCGCGTGACCAACGCGCTGCAGACGCGGTTTCCGCCGCTCGAGACGCAGCTGCGGGAGCACGGGCTCTCGCCCAGCGACATCGACTACGTGGCCTTCGACCACTTCCACACCCAGGATCTTCGCTGGACCATCGGCACCGCCGACGGAACGAAGCTACCGCGCTTTCCCCGGGCCACGCTGCTGGCGCCGGAGAACGAATGGCAGGCGTGGGACGATCTCCACCCGATGCAGAAGGCCTGGTTCGTGGCCGAAGGCAAGCGCGGGGTGCGCACCGATCTCGTGCAGTTTACACGCGGCGACCTCGCCCTCGGCGACGGCGTCTTGCTGCTGCGGACGCCCGGGCACACGGTGGGCAACCAGACGCTGTTCGTGAACACCGCCTCCGGCGTGTGGGGAACGTCCGAGAACGGCACCTGCGCCGACAACTGGACGCCCCACGAGAGCCGCATTCGCGGCATTCGCAAGACCATCGCCGACACCGACGTCGACGTGGTGCTCAACGCCAACACGCCCGAGCTCGGGGCGGCGCAGTACACCTCGATGATCCTCGAGCGGACGCTGTGCTCGCGGGTGGCGGCGGCGCCGGCCTTCGTGCAGATGTTCGCATCGAGCGAGGTGACCAAGAGCTACCTCGCGCCGGGCGTTGCCCCCACCTGGACCTTCGGCGCCATCACCGAAGGCAATGTCGTACTGCCGCAAGCCCGCGCCGTCGCGAAGGGCGCCGAGAGCACGCTCGTCAGCGGCGCGTGACCGCGTACAGCACCGTGGCGAGCACCAGGAATGCCGCCACGAAGAGCAGCCAGCGCGCCGCCGGATCGGGGGTCGTGCGCTCCCGCAGATCGTCCGCCGCAGCCCGGACGCGCGGGTCTTCGTGCTTCGCCAGCTCGAGGGCGCCGTCGCGCACCGCCCGGTAGTCGCCGCGCTGGAACGCAGACACCAGCGCCGCCACCGACGGGTCGTCTGGATACTGCGCGGCGAAGGCGGGGCGTTCCACGACCCGACACGCTATCAGTCGCCGGCTCCGTGGGCATCGGCTATCGTTCGCGCTGTGAAACGACTCTTCCCTATCCTTGCGCTGGTCGCTTGCTCGAGCTCCGTCGACATCACGCCGGACGGTACGCCGCACGGGCTCTTCAGCGCGCCGGCGGACCTCGCAGAGCTCTCCGAAGAGCACTTCTTCGACCATCCGTTCCCCAGCGATCTGCGGGTCGAGGCGGACGGCACCGCGCGCTACGAGGGCGTGTACAACCCTCGGCGTATTCGCCTCATCCAGGGCTACCTCGCCTGGGCCAAGGGGAAGTTCAAGGGCTTCTCGCCGGCGGCGGGCATCTTCTTCCGCTTCGACGCGCCGGTGGACCCGGCGACCCTTCCGAACGATCCCGGCAAGACCGCCGATGCCACCTCGAGCGTGCAGATCGTCGACGTCGACCCCAAGTCGAAGGAGCGCGGCAAGCGCAAGCTGCTCCAGCTCTACTTCCGGAAGACCGAAGGCACCTACTGGCTCCCCAACACGCTCTCGGTGCTCCCGCTCTTCGGCCAGCCGCTCCGCCCCAACACGCGCTACGCGGTGGTCGTCACCCGCAAGGTGAAGGGTGAGACCGGCGCCCCGATGGCTCCCTCCGCGGCCCTCGAGGAAGTGCTCGGCCTTCGCGCGGCAACGCCCGCCACCGCGCGCGCCCGCGAGGTGTACGGCCCGGCGATTCCCGAGCTGGCGGCGGCCGGCGTGCAGCGTGAGGACATCGCGAACCTGACGGTGTTCACCACCGGCGATCCCGCCGAGGAGCTCTATCGCGT
>JABFRG010000304.1 GCA_013141295.1 Polyangiaceae bacterium | reverse complement strand
CCGCTCGCGTGCCTCGTCGGCCTCGGAGAAGCCCAGGAACACCGGAAACAGCGCGCCGCCGCGCTTGATGGTGCGGAGGAAGCGATGGGTGGTGGGGCCACCCAGCGTGTCGAGGACGAGGTCCACGTCGCGCGCCACGTCCTCCGGAGGAGTGCGCGTGTAGTCGATGAAGTCGTCGGCGCCGAGCCCACGGAGGAAGGCCTCGTGCGCGCCGGAAGCTACGGCGACCACGCGCGCGCCCTTCCACTTCGCCAGCTGCACTGCAAAGTGCCCCACGCCGCCCGCGGCGCCGTTGACGAGCACGGTGGTGCCGGGGCCGAGCTCGGTCGGTCGATGCAGCGCGGGCTGCAGGGGGTTCGGGTGCTCGTGACCGAGCGCGATGAGGAACTGCCACGCGGTGAGCGCGGCCATGGGCGCCGCCGCAGCGTGCACGTGGTCGACCCCGGCGGGCTTGCGCGCCAGATCCGTGACCGGCGCGGTGACGTACTCGGCATAGGCCGCGCTCTCGCCGACGCTCGGGAAGCGAACCATGGCGAAGACCTCGTCGCCCACCGCGAAGCCGGTGACGTCGCTCGCCACCGCGTCGATCACCCCCGACACGTCGGTCCCGGGAATGATGGGGAACGGGATCGTGGGCCGCCATTCCGGCGGCAGCATCTTGTACCCCTCGCGCAGGTACCAATCGGGGGGATTGATGCCCACCGCATGTACGCGAATCCGCACCTCTCCCGGCCTCGGCTCCGGCACCGGAGCGTCCTCGTAGCGGAGCACCTCGGGACCGCCGTACGCGTGCAGCCGAATCGCCTTCATCGTCTTGGTGGGCATGGCTTTCTCCTTCGCAACGGATGCGTTAGTGTAGTCGGAGCAGTGCTCCGCATATACGGAGCACTGCTCCACTTATGCGGAGCGTCGCTCCGCTTGTCAAGGAGCCATGCGCGCCGACGCCCAGAAGAACTACGACCACCTGCTCACCGTCGCGCGCGGCTTGGTGAAGGAGCAAGGCGCAGACGCTTCGCTGCGCGACGTGGCTCGCTCCGCGGGGGTCGGTCTGGGCACGCTCTATCGGCACTTCCCCACCCGCGAGGCGCTCCTCGAGGCGCTGCTCCGCCAAGGCTTCGACGAGCTCGCGGCCAAGGCCGGCGATCTCGCCACGGCGAGCACGCCGGGGGAGGCGCTGGTGGCGTGGCTGCGCGATCTCGTCGCGTGCGCCAACGACTACCGGGGCGCCATCGCCTCCATGGTCGCGGCCATCGAGGACGAGGGCTCCGCGCTCCACACCTCGTGCGTCACCATGAAGGCGGCGGGCACGCGGCTCCTCGTCCGCGCCCAGGCCGAGGGCGAGGCACGGAGCGACCTCGATGGCGCCGATCTGTTCGCGCTGGTGGGCGCCCTCGCGTGGGTCGGCGACCAACCCGCCCTCGCCCCCCGGGCGGACCACCTGTTCGACATCATCGCCAGCGCCATCCTCGCAGCGCCTGCGCCGAAACGACCCAGTCGCGCGCGCCGCTGAAGCTCACGGCGGAGACCGTGGCATACTCCCCCCATGACCAAGAAGAGCGTCCCCGGTGGCGTGGTCCACGAGCTCCCCGACGATCTGCGGACGGCGTTGACCGGCAACGCGACGGCGCTCGCCGCCTGGCTCGACATCACGCCCTTGGCGCGCAACGAGTTCATCTGCTGGGTCGAGGACGCCAAGCAAGCGGTGACGCGAGAGCGCCGCATTCGCCGGACCCAGGAAGAGCTCGAAGAGGGCATGCGCCGCCCCTGCTGCTGGCCGGGCTGCAAGCACCGCGAGCGCACCGGATCCTGAGCGCATCACCGAACGAGGGGACGTCCCACGTCGGCGAGCGTGGTGTTTCTCGCCCACTCGAGGAACGTATCTTTGAGCTGCGTCCATACCGGGTGCAGCGGGCATGGGTCGTGCGACGAGCAGCTCGGTCGGCCGAAGGCGCATCGATTGGCGAGCGGCATGCTGTCGACGGCCTCCAGAACCTCGACGAAGCGGATCCGATCGGGGGGCCGGGCGAGCGCGAAGCCACCGCCGTGGCCCTTGGTGGCGCGGAGCACGTCGTGGCTCACCAGGCGCCGTAGCACTTTCGCGAGGTAGGCCTCGGGCACGCCCGTTCGCTTCGCGAGGTCGACGGTGCGCACCATCTCGCCGGGCGCGCAGACCGCGAGCTCCGCCAGCGCGCGAAGCGCGTACTCCGCCGTGCCCGTCAAGAGCCGGGAGCTGTGAGTAGACACCTGCGGGAGCGGACGGGCCATCGCGGTCTCGAGACGTACCACGGATCCCCATGCACGGTTTGCGTCGGGCCGCGCATGTTGCACGTGCCGCAGTATCAACGGATGCGAATGTCCGGTGAAATCGGCCTAAATTCCCGTGGAATGAGCGTTGCAGTTGAACTGCCCCGAGGAACTTCATGTCATCATCTGCCCCCGTCTCGGAAAGCCACGCGCCGCTGCGGCGCTACTGGCTCGCGTTCGTCGCGGTCATCGTCGCGTCCTTCGCAGTCCTCGGATTCACCGGCGTCCGCATCTATCAAACCGCGCCGCCGATCCCGGAGCGCGTCGTCGCCACCGATGGTCGTGAGGTCATCGGCCCCGGCGAGATCTCCTCCGGTCAGAACGTCTGGCAGGCCGCGGGCGGCATGGAGATGGGCTCGGTGTGGGGCCACGGAAGCTACGTCGCGCCCGACTGGACCGCCGACTGGCTGCACCGCGAGTCGCTGTTCATTCTCGATCGATGGGCGCAGGCGGAGTACGCGCGCCCCTACGACGCGCTCGGCCCCGAGCCGCAGGCCGCGCTCCGCGCTCGCCTCCACGAGCACGCAAAAGCGAATCGCTACGACGCCTCGACCGGTACCCTCACCATCGACGCCGATCGCGCCGCGGCGTTCGACCTGCTCTCGGCCCACTACGCCGACGTCTTCGTCTCCGGGCGCCCGGAGTACGCGGTCCGAAAGGGCACCCTCGCAGACCCGGTTGCGGCGCGCCGCATCTCGGCGTTCTTCTTCTGGAGCGCATGGGCGGCCGCCGCGAATCGCCCGGGCGAGAACGTCTCGTTCACCAACAACTGGCCACACGAGCCGCTCGTCGGCAACGTGCCGAGCGGCGATACCGTGGTCTGGACCGGCGTGAGCATCCTGCTCCTCCTCGCGGGCATCGGCGGCATGGGTCTCTGGCGCGCGATGCGCAAGGAAGAGCCCGCCAAGTCACCGCCGGACCGAGACCCATTCCTCGGCAGCACGCCGACGCCGTCGCAGCGCGCGGTGCGGAAGTACTTCTGGGTCGTGGGGGCGCTCATGCTCGCGCAGGTCGTCCTCGGGATGATCACTGCCCACTACGGCGTCGAAGGCGCGGGGTTCTACGGCTTCCCGCTCGATCGCTTCCTGCCCTACACGGTCGCCCGGACGTGGCACCTTCAGCTCGGCATCTTCTGGATCGCGACCGCGTGGCTCGCCACCGGCCTCTACGTCGGCCCGGCGGTGGGGCACGAGCCGAAGCTCCAGCGGCTCGGCGTCAACGTGCTCTTCGGCGCGCTGCTGATCGTGGTCGTGGGCTCGATGGCCGGCCAGTGGTTCAGCGTCATGGGCAAGCTGGGAACCGACACCGCCTGGTTCTGGCTCGGGCACAGCGGCTACGAGTACATCGATCTCGGGCGCCTGTGGCAGGTGCTGCTCCTCATCGGCCTCCTCCTCTGGCTCGCGCTGGTCGCACGCGCGGTGTGGCCGGCCCTCAAGCGGAAGGACGAGCAGCGGCCCATCCTGGCGCTCTTCGTCGTCTCGGCCGCGGCCATCGCCGGCTTCTACTTCGCGGCGCTGGGCTACGGGCGTCACACCAACCTCGCCATCGCCGAGTACTGGCGCTGGTGGGTGGTTCACCTCTGGGTCGAAGGCTTCTTCGAGGTGTTCGCGACGGTCGTCATCGCGTTCCTCTTCTCGCGGCTCGGCCTGGTCCCGGTCAAGAGCGCGGCCCGCGCGGCCATCCTGTCGTCGACGGTCTTCCTCTCCGGCGGCATCATCGGAACGCTCCACCACCTCTACTTCAGCGGCACGCCGACCTTCGTCCTGGCGCTGGGCTCGGCGTTCAGTGCCCTCGAGGTCGTCCCGCTCTGCTTCGTCGGCTACGAAGCGTGGGAGAACTACAAGGTCTCCCGCGGCAACACCTGGATTCGCCAGTACCGCTGGCCCATCTACTTCTTCGTGGCGGTCGGCTTCTGGAATCTGGTGGGCGCGGGCCTGCTCGGCTTCATGATCAATCCGCCCATCGCGCTGTATTACATGCAGGGCCTCAACACGACGCCGGTGCACGGGCACGCTGCGCTCTTCGGCGTGTACGGCATGCTGGGCATCGGGCTCATCCTCTTCTGCATGCGCGCCATCCGTCCCAACGAGGTGTGGAACACCAAGATCCTCTCGGTCGCGTTCTGGAGCCTCAACGCCGGCCTGCTGGCGATGGTCTTCCTCAGCGTCCTCCCGATTGGCCTCATCCAGACCTGGGCGTCGGTGGAGCACGGCTACGCGTACGCCCGGAGCCCGGAGCTGATGCAGCTGCCGATCATGGCAACGCTCCGCTGGATGCGCGTGCCGGGCGACATCGTCTTCGCGGTGGGCATCGCCGCCACCGTGACCTTCATCTTCGGAGTCGGCCGCCGCGCGGCGAAGCGCGACGTCGCAACCGGCGGCGCCGCACCGACGCTCGAAGGCGACCACGCGGTAGCGCCGGCGGAGTGAGCCAAAGGGCCGCCGGCCGTTCTTTCTCACGGCTTCGTGCGGGCGACCGTGGCCGCGGTCGCCCGCGTGGGCGGGGCCCCCTCCCCTCAGCTACACGCCCATCCTGCTGCGGGCGCGGGTGGACGACAAGCCGGGCTGAAGATCACTTCATCTGCTTCAGATGCGCCGCGAGCTTGTCGAGCGTGGTGTAGCCAATCTCGACGGCGCCGAAGCCGACGCCGGCGTCGCGCTGCTCCTTGGTGGGGTGGAGCTGCCGCATGGTCACGACGGTGCCGCGCGTGGTGCCGAAGCCGGCGGTGTCGTTCTGTTCGTCGAACGTGATGGTCACGCGAAAGCGATTCGCGTCGTCGTCCGCGTCGGAGCCGTGATCGAAGACCAGCCGCTCCGGCGCCGCGATCTCCAGGAACACCATGCGGTTGCCGAAGACCTTTCCGTCCGGCGCCACCATGTCGAAGCGCCAACGCCCGCCCACGCGCAGATCGCACTCGTGCGTCTTGGTGGTGAACCCCTTGGGCCCGAACCACTGGGTGAGGTGCGCCTCCTGCGTCCAGGCCGCGAACACCAGCTCGCGCGGCGCATCGAACACGCGCGAGAGCACGATCTCGCGATCGAGCGACCAGGGGACCTCATGACTTTTTGCGACCATCGTTCCTCTTCTCCTTCGGGGGTTTCGCCTGCAACTTCTTCAGGTAGTCGTCGAGCTGGTCGAAGCGATCGTTCCACGCTTCCCGCGTGTGCTGCGCCCATCGCGTGATCTCGTCGAGCGCCGCCGTTCGCAGCTGACATGGCCTTCGCTGCGCGTCGCGACCGCGTGAGATGAGCCCCGCGCGCTCCAGCACCTTCAGGTGCCGCGAGATGGCGGGAAGGCTGATCTCGAACGGCGCGGCCAGCTCCAGCACCGTCGCCTCGCCCTTCGCGAGGCGCGCGACGATGGCCCGCCGAGTGGGATCGGCGAGCGCAGCGAAGATCGAGTCGAGGCTTTCGGCGGACATGCTTCGTATTTGACTGTGCCGTTAATTAACCAACTCGTCAAGTACAACCGCACGAGATCGATCTCGCTTGCACGCCACAGATCGCCGCGCTAAACACTGAACCCAATGGTTCAGCATTCGAGTGCCCGCCTGGACGCGTCTTTCGCCGCTCTCTCGGACGCGACCCGGCGCGGCGTTCTGCAGCAGCTCGGTCGCGCAGACGCATCGATCACCGAGCTCGCCGAGAAGTTCCACATGACCCTCACGGGCATGAAGAAGCACGTCGGCGTGCTGGAGCGAGCCGGCCTGGTGGCCACGGAGAAGGTCGGGCGCGTGCGGACCTGCAAGCTCGGCCCGAGCCGCCTGGAGTCGGAGACGGCCTGGATGCACGGGTATCGCCAGGTCTGGGCCTCCCGCTTCGAGGAGCTGGACAAGGTTATCGAGGAACTGAAACGCGAGGAGAACGTCGATGAGCGTAAGAAAAGATAGTGAGCCCGAAACCCCGAAGAACAGCACGACGGTGGAACCGAAGTCCGAGTGCGAGATCGTCGTCAAGCGGACCTTCGACGCCCCGGCGCGCCTCGTGTTCAAGGCGTGGACCACGCCCGCACTCTTCCGGCGGTGGTGGGTGCCGAAGTCGATGCCGCTGCCCCTCCTCTCGTACGAGGCGGATATCCGTACCGGTGGCAACTACCGACTCGTGTTCCAGGTCGACAGCACCAAGACCATGGCGTTCTTCGGCAAGTACCTCGAAGTGACCCCGCACTCGCGGATCGTCTGGACCAACGAGGAGAGCGGCGAGGACGGCGCCACCAGCACGGTGACCCTCGAAGAAAAGGGCGACAAGACGCTCCTGGTGCTCCACGAGCTCTATCGCTCGAAGGAAGCGCGCGATGCTGCGTTGGCTTCCGGATCCTACGACGGGATGGCCGAGACGTTCGGACAGCTCGACGAAGTGCTGCTCACGCTCGAGTAGCAGCGTCGTGGCGCCCGTGGGTGGGCGCCCTCGGCTCACCCGCGGCGTTTGCTGCTCTCACTCCGCGTCGTGTGCGTCTTGGCGAAAGCCTCGCGCGGCTTCCGGCGCCTTGGGGTGGAGGCCGGGAACCTTCTTCACCCAAACGGCGGTGACCTTGTACTCCGGGCAGCGGGTGCCGGCGTCGGCGTTGCCGCTCGTGAGGAGGTTGGTCTTCACCTCGGGGAAGTGGAACGAGAGAAACACGTTGCCGCGGGCCACCCGGGTGGTCACGCAGGCCCAGGTCTGCACGTTTCCCCGGGCGCTGGCGATCTCCACCATGTCCCCTGCGGCAATGCCCAGCTCCGCCGCGTCCGCCGGGTGAATCTCCACGAGATCCGCCGGCTGAAGCTCCGCGTTGCCGGTACGGCGCGTCTGCGTCCCGGAGTTGTAGTGAGCGAGCTGCCGCCCGGTGATGAGAATCAGCGGATAGTCGGCGCTCACGGCTTCGCCCGGCGGCTCCCACTCCACAGGAAAGAGTACGCCGCGGCCGCTCGCCGTGAGGAAGCGCTCCTCGTAGAGCATGGGTGTTCCCGCATGCTTGTCATCGGGCACCGGCCACTGCAGGCCCTGCTTGCCCAGGCGCGCGTGGGAGATACCGCGCATCTGCGGCGTCAGCTCCGCGATCTCGTCCATCACGTCGGACGCGTCCGTGTGCGGCATTTCGTACCCGAGGCGCTTCGAGAGGTCGAGGAGGATATCGAGATCGCGCCGCGCGTCGCCCGGCGTCTTCACAGCCTCCCGGACCATCTGCACGCGCCGTTCCGCGTTGGTGAATGTGCCCGTCTTCTCCAGGAACGACGAGCCGGGCAGGAGCGCGTGGGCGAACTTGGCGGTCGCGTTCTCGAAGATGTCGTGCACGACCAGGAGCTCGAGAGCCCGGAGCGCGGCCTCCACGTGGTGCACGTTGGGATCCGTCTGCGCGATGTCCTCTCCGAAGACGTACATGGCGCGAAGGTTTCCATCCACCGCGCTCTGGAACATCTCGGGGATCATGAGCCCCCGCTCCTTCTTGATGGAGACGTTCCACTTCTTCTCGAACTGCGTGCGCGTGGCGTCGTCCGCCATGGGTCGGTACATCGTCAGATACGTGGGGAGCGCGCCGACGTCGCTCGATCCCTGCACGTTGTTCTGCCCCCGGAGCGGGTTGGAGCCGGCGCCACGCTTGCCGAAGTTGCCGGTCAGCAGCGCCAGGTTCGCGAGGGTGCGCACGCCGGAGACGCCCTGGGATTGCTCCGTCACGCCGAGGCCGTAGTGAATGCCCGCGGGCGGGCTCTTCGCGTAGAGGTGGGCGGCGCGCTCGAGGTCCTTGGCAGGCACGCCGCTGATCTCTTCCACGCGCCCGGGATCGTAGGCCGCGATGAACTGCTCGTAGGCCGCGAACTGCTCCGTGCGCGCTTCGATGAAGGCCCGGTCCGCGAGGCCGTCCCGGAGAATCACGTGGGCGAGACCGTTGTACACCGCCACGTTGCTGCCGGGCCGAAGCTGCAGGTACACGTCCGCGAGCTTTGCGAGCTCGATGCGCCGCGGATCGATGACGATGAGCTTGGCGCCGCGGAGCACCGCCTCCTTCATGCGGGCGCCCACGACGGGATGACCTTCCGTGGGGTTGGCGCCGGTCAGGAGAATGCACGCCGTGAGATCGATGTCCGCGAAGGAGTTGGACCCGCCGGATTCGCCGAGGGAACGAATGAGGCCCAGCGACGTCGGCGAATGACAAACGCGGGAGCAGTTGTCGATGTTGTTCGTTCCGACGGCGGCTCGGAAGAGCTTCATGAGGAGGTAGTTCTCCTCGTTGGTGCAGCGGCTGGAGCTGATGGCCGCGAGCGCGTCGGGGCCGTGTTTCTGGATGATTTCCTTCATGCGCGTGGAAACGAAGGTCATCGCCTCCTCCCAGGAGGTCTCGCGCCAGGTGCCGTCCGTGCGCCGAAGAAGGGGCGCCGTGAGGCGGTCGGCGGCCCGCGCGTACTGGTGCGCGAAGCGGCCCTTCACGCAGGTATGTCCGAGATTGGAAGGGCCGTCGGTGGCCGGATCGATGGACACCACCTGGTCTCCGCGGACGTTCACTTCGAGGGAGCAGCCGACGCCGCAGTAGGCGCAGGTGGTGGTGACGGTCTTGTCGATGGTCTCGCTCGCCAGGAAGGCGGACTCGTCGAGGGCGCCGGTGGGGCAGGTTTGCACGCACGCGCCGCAGGAGACGCAGCTCGAGTCCGCGAAGGACGAATCCATGCCGGCTACGATCTTGGTCCCGAAGCCACGGCCGGCGTAGGAGAGCGCGAACGCGCCCTGAACTTCGTCGCAGGCGCGAACGCAGCGGCCGCAGACGATGCACTCGTTCATGTCCACCTTGATGTACGGGTGGCGGTCGTCCTTCGCATAGGCGTGTCGCTCGCCCTGGTACCGGCTCCCGCGGAGGCCGAAATGGGCCGCCACTGCCCGGAGCTCGTTTCGCTCCCCTTCCCGCGCCAGCGCCGCTTCCGGGTAGTCCGAGAGGACGAGCTCCACGACGCCCTTGGCGACGCGCGTGGCCGTCGGGTCGTGGGTGTCGACGACCATGCCTTCGCGCACCGGCGTCGTGCACGCGGCGACCGGGCCGCGGGCGCCCTCTACGCCCACCATGCACACGCGGCACGCGCCGAAGGACGCGAGCTTCGCGTCGTAGCAGAGCGTGGGAATGAAGATCTTCTCCCGCCGGGCAACGTCCAGGATCGTCGCCCGCTCGCTGGCCACGAAGTGCTCGCCGTTGATCTTCAGGCGCACGACATTGCGCTCGCCCCGCGCATCTCGACCGTTGCCGTTGCCGTTGCCGACGCTCATCGGGACGCTCCCTTCATTTCCGCGGTGAAGTGCGTGAGCAGCGATGCAATGGGGATGGGGATGGCGCCGCCGTGAGCGCACAGGGATCCGAGCTTCATGGTCTCGCAGAGGTCCACGAGGAGCGCTGCATCCGCTTCGATCTGGGCGCGGTCCGTGGAAACCCGCATGCGCTTCACGAGCTCCCACCCACGCCGACCGCCGATGCGGCAAGGGAAGCATTTGCCGCAGGACTCCGCGTCGCAGAACTCGAAGAGATGGATAGCGATGTCGCGCACGTCCACCGTGTCGTCCCAGGCCACCACGCCTCCATGGCCGAGGAGGCCGCCCACCGCGTCGAATTCGTCGAAGCCGATGGGCGTGTCGAGGAGCGCGTCCGGCAGAATTCCGCCGAGCGGTCCCCCCACCTGGACGGCCTTGATGGGGCGCCCGGTCTTCATGCCGCCACCGTGCTGGACGAGCACCTCCCGGAGCGGCGTGCCGAAGGGCACCTCGTACATGCCGGGACGCACGAAGCGCTCGTTGATGGAGATGGCCTTGGTGCCGCGACTCTTGCCGATGCCCATGGCGGCATAGGCGTCGCCGCCGTGGCGGAGGATCCAACCGAGGTTCGCCAGCGTCTCCACGTTGTTCACGATGGTCGGCCGCTCGAAGAGCCCCTTCTCTGCGGGAAATGGCGGGCGCGCCGTGACCATGCCGCGGAGCCCTTCGAGGGACCGGAGGAGCGCCGTCTCCTCGCCGCAGACGTAGGACCCGGCGCCCACCACGACGTCGATATCGAAGGAGAAGCCGCTGCCGCGGATGTTCTCGCCGAGCCAGCCGGCCTTTCGCGCTTCGTCCACCGCCGTGCGCAGCGCCGGTGCCGAGAGCGGATACTCGCTCCGCACGTAGATGAACCCGCGCGTGGCGCCGATGGCGTAGCCCGCGATGGCCACGCCTTCGATGACCGCAAAGGGGTCCTTCTCCATCAGGT
>JABFRG010000966.1 GCA_013141295.1 Polyangiaceae bacterium | reverse complement strand
GCTCTACCTTGCCAGTCTGGTGGCGCTGAACGCCGGCGCGGTGATCCTCGACGGTTGGGTGCTCAAGTACAACGTGTACTCCAGCCCGGGGCGGCTGGTGGGCGCCGGTGTGGGAGGCCTCACCTGGGGCGCGCTGGTGAGTGGCGCATATCTTTCGCTCCCCAAGTGCGACCCCACCTGGGTGACCTCGCATCCTCCGGAAGGCGCCGTCCGTACGCACCTTCCGCTGGCCATCGCGCTGAGCACCCTGGCGGTGGCGACGGCTCCCCTGTTCGTCTACATCGAGACCGGTCCGGTGCCCCTCAACTGGCCGGTGTCCGAGCGCTCGGCGCGAGTGGTCGTTCCCATGGTGACCGGTCTCCTCGGTTCGCTTGTACCCTACATCGAATTCTTGGCGCCCCGCACCTGGCGCGCATCCCGGCAGCTCGAGCGTCTTCGGCTCGAAGGCGCACCGGTTCCGCCCGGCGGCCTCGCCCCCGCCAACGGCTTTCAGATGGGCTACACCGTTCGCTTCTGAGCGGGGATTCACGGGGGAGCCGCACCCTGACCTCCTCGCGCCTCGACGCCTTCCTGGCGGCTGGCGCCTGACGCCCGCTCGGTCCCACGTGTAGGCTGCGGCATGGGCGAGAACGTCGAAGCGATCTTCGTGGGTGCGGTGTGCCTCTTCTTCGGCATCGGCACGGTGCTGTGGATCGCCCGCTCGAGCCGGAGGAACACGGCCAAGATGGACGCCTGGCTGCGGGAGCTGACGCCGTCGCAGATCCTCGCGGAGGCCATGGTGGCGGCGACCGGCGAAGGCGCCGAGCTTCGGGCGCGAACCGTGGGCAAAGGCGCGCACAAGCTCTGGCTTCATTGCACGGTGGAGAGCGCCAGCGGACGCTGGACCGCGACGGCCAAGGTGGCGCACCGGACCTCACCGCCGGGCGGCAGCTATCGCGACGGGCCCGCCGAGGTGGGGGAGGAAGCGCCGATTCGCTTCGGCGACGACGGCGAGGGCATCTCGACCATCGGGCAGCTCGACGAAGCGGCCGGACGGCGTACCGGGGCGCTGGCGATTCCCCGGCCCGAGGGCGGCACCTGGCTTCAGCTCCTGACGTTGCCGGCAGTGGCCGAAGGGAGCGAGCTCGTCGTACGCGTGACGGTGGCCGACCTCGAGGGCGAAAGCCGCGCGACGTTCCGCGCGTTCATCGGGGTATCGGAGCGATGATCACGGGCGCGTGATCACGGGCGACCGTGGTGCGCCACCGTGTCCCAGCAGGCCTGCTCGGCGGCGGCCACCATCTCGGGCGCGAGCTCGATGCGCTTCTCCCAGCTGGCGCGCATCATGCCGTTGAAGGCGCCGAACACCAGCTCCATGAGCAGCACCGGCGACATGGGCTTGAGCAAGCCTTCTTCTTGCGCGCGCATCACCATGGCCGCGGCGAAGTCCTTGAGGTTGCGATCGATGGCCGCGCTCTCGGCGTCGAGATACGAGCTGTGATTGTGGAGCTCGATGAACGCGAAGGCATCGGGATGCGCCGCCGCGAACGCCACCATCTCGTTCCACAGCACCCGGAACTGCTCCCGCGCCGAAGCGCCCTGGGGGAACGCCATGAACACCCGCTGCGCGACGTCGCTCTTCCACTTCCGGTAAAGCGCGTTCACCAGCGCCTCCTTACTGGGGAAGTAGTGGTAGATGGTGCCCGCCGCGACGCCCGCTCGCTGCGCGATCTGGGGGATGGCCGTGCCATGAAAGCCGCGGTCCACGAAGCAGCGCAGGGCCCCCTCGAGGATGTCCTCTCGACGGTCGTCGCTGCCCGCCGGGCGTCCGCGCTTCTTGCTCGCTGCCAATTCGAATGAATGTTCATACAATTAACCCAATCGGTCAAGGCACTTGGGGAATCTGCGACAAAAATCGCACATCGTCGCCTTGACGACGCCCCCGTGATCGCGCAGAAGAGTTTTCGAATGAACGTTCATTCTAATCGCGCCGACCGGCGCTCTTTGGAAAACCGGAGCCTTTTCATGAGCAAGACGAGCAAGCGAACTTCCTGGGCCTTTGCGGCCCTCCTGAGCATCGCGACCCTGGCCGCGGCGGGTGGCTGCGCCGCTCCCACCGAGGAGGAGCAGGCCGAGGACGAGCTGGGGGTGAGCGATCTCAACCTGTCGGCCGCGCAGATTCGCTCGCCCTACTACTGGGGCGACAAGTTCCTCTCCATGTACGCGAACAAGCTCGAGGTCGGCACGCTCGAGGCGGGCCCCACGCCCCTCGCCAAGCCGCGCACCGTGCTCCTCGTCACCGGCGTCACCATCCCCGCCGCGTGGTTCAAACCCATCGAGGCCCGGCTCCAGCGCGACGGCTTCAAGACCGTGGTGTACGAGCCGCCGGCGCTCCTCAGCGGAAGCCTGTTCAAGGCGTCGGAAGATCTGGCCGACGTGGTGGCCAAGATCCGGAAAGACACCGGCGAGGACAAGATCGACATCCTTGCAGAGTGCACCGGTGGGCTCATCGCCCGGCACTACGTGCAGTCGCTGGGCGGCGATCAGTACGTCTCGCGCCTGGTCACCTTCGTTTCACCGCAGCACGGTCTCCCGAAGGCGCGGCTGGCGGCCACCATCGCCCAGTGGCCGGCGCTCTACGATCTCACGCCGGGCAGCAAGTTCCTCACCGCGGTGAACGCGGTGTCGCCGCCCAAGAGCGTGCCCATGACGTCCATCTACACCTGCAGCGACCTGTACATTCAGCCGTACACCACGTCGATCGTGCCGGGCGCCACCAACATCGGTCTCTGCAACAAGTTCGTGGACCACTTCCAGACCTTCTACGATCCGGCGATCTACCTGATCATGCACGACGCGCTGGTGAAGTGAATCAGAGCACCTGGGCTTTGCCACCGGCCAGGTCGGGCAACACCTTGCCGTCGCCGGAGAATTCGAGAAACACACCGTAGTTGAGGTCCTTCGACGTGCTCTTGTAATAGAGCTTCACCGTGCACTGGAGGATCATGGCCTCCGGCGACTTCATCTTGCCGGTGGAGTCGATGGGGCCCATGCCGAAGTGCGGACCGTCCATGCAGGAGCCGGAGGCGGTCCAGTCGGCGTTGGTGGCGACCTTCACCTTGAGCGACGCCGGCGACGTGTGCTCCACCTTCTCGCCGCCGGAGACGAAGGTGAGCCGCGCGGTCTCCAGGTGAATGTCGAGATCGATGGGCCCCATGGCGCTGGGCGTGGCGCGCACCTTGAGGTCGCTGATCTTGCGCGTGCCCACTTCCGTCGCGCTCACGATCTCCGGGCGCGACGATTGGCTGCGCTCCCACGCGAGCGCCTGGGTACCGATGGGAGAGGGCGTGTTCTTCTGGCAGGCGAGCAGACAAAGAACGGTGGCGGTGCAGAGCGAGGTGAAGCGCATTGCCCGAGGCTATCGCGCCTATGGCCGATAGAGGTCGGTTTCCGACGGCGCCACCAGCGATCCGGAGAGCCCCACCACACCCGCGTCGTTCGGGTAGCCCTCGTACAACCAGCGAGGGAGCGGCGGCACCGGACCGCGACACGCCGCGCGCGGATACGCAGCGAGGTGGTCCCAGTTGCCGTACCCGAAGAGATGCGTGGGCAGGCCCCGGAGCGCCGCGTCGAGCGGGGCTGCGTGCGTGGGGTCCAGCCGATGTTCGGAGACGAGCAGCGTGAGCGCGCCGAGCGTGAGCGCCATGGGGGCGTAGCACTCGAACTGGTAGCCCTCGATGGTATCCCCGGCGGCCAGCCCTTGACCCGGTACCGCGCGCCCGAAGGTCTGCGAGCGGCTCACCGCGTCGCCGAGCCACCCCTCGAGCAGATGGGTGGCCGTCTCCACCGCCAGCTCGAACGAGAGCATCCGGAGCAGCGCGTACATGCGTGCGGAATGGCCTTCGACGTGCACCGTCGGTTCCAGCGCAGCTGCTCCGCCGCCCCGGAGCGCGAGAAAGTGCAGCGCCCGGGCCCGTTCCAGGGGCGACAGCATGAACAGCCGTCGAACGAAGCCGGTCACGTCCCGGACCGCGCCTTCGTACGCGTCGGGTGGCGGCGTGCGCAGAGACTCGGCGAACACCCAGGCGCGCGGACCGTGGTCGAAGGCGACGCGGTAGAGCGTAGTGCCACCGTCCCAGTGCCGCAGCGGCGTGCCCTGGGTCGCAGGCGTCTCCACGGTGCCGCGCCCCGCGAGCGTGCCGAGCGAGGCCGGTCCGTGCACCTGCACGCGATGGCCGACGGCGAACGATGCCACCGGGAGGCGCACCGGCGTCTCCCACACGTCGGCGTCGGGGATGGTCGAGCCGTCGCCCTCGGACCAAGCGTAGCTCTCGTAGGTGCTCCCGGGCGCAAGGTGCGCAATCCAGCGAGCATCGGTGACCTCCACGGCGTAGCGCGCCACCGGGGCCACGTCATTGCGCGCGCTGCCTTGCCGCGTCACCAAAGCGCGCACGGTGCGCACGTACGGCGCAGGATCCACGGTGCCGGCGGCGATGCGCTCGATGGCATCGGGCCCCAAGGCGCGCTCGAGCTCGCTCGGCGCCTCGTCGTTCAAGAGCAGTGCGAGCGCGAAATCGGCGCCCTCGTAGAACGGTTCGGCATCGGGTTGCTCGGGCTCCACGTCGAGCACCACCAGCGCGCTCTGGCGTCGAACGACGGTGCAGGAATAGGGCATGCTGGAGGAGTACCGCAACTTCGCCCACGCCGCGACGGAAGCCGGGCGCGCGCCGGGCGCGACCCTGCGGGGTGTACCTGCGCGCCACGAATTCGGCGCGAATCGAGCACTTTCGCGGACCCGCGGCCTGGTCTCGACCTTGCGGAGGGCTGCGGTCACGTCGCTCGGTACGAGCGCCGGAATCCACAACGAACAAGGAAATGAGCATGCGAATACTGACTGCGATGGTGACCCCCACTCTGGCGCTGGGCCTGGCGCTCGGCCTCGCGGGATGCGCCGCCCAGACCTCGATCGACGAAGGGGAAACCGGGCAAACCGTCTCCGCGTCGGCCGAGACCACAGCCCTCACCGGCATCATCGGCTGGGAGGTGGTGAAGACCGACGCCCGCTACGCCGTGATCGGGCGCGACGCCAAGGGCCTCACGGTGACGCGAATTGCCACCCACGTCGACGGCGGCGCCTGCCAAAACGGCGCGACGGTGGTGACGTTGGAGGTGACGGAACCGACCCCGGGCACCAAGGTGATCGGCTGCGATGGCCAGACCACGCGCGACGATCTCACGGACGCGTCGCGGCTGGCCCTCCAGCGCCTCGACGCGGACCTCGACGCCAAGAACGCCGGCAAGACCCCACCGCCACCCGTGAGCGCAGCGCCGCTCTCACCCAAGCTCATCACCAACGATCCATGGAGCGGCGGCGGTGGTGGCGGCGGCCCGGGCTGGACCTGCGCCCCCGAAATCTGCGGTTGCGAGATCAAGACCGACACCAAGTGCTTCGGCGTCGTCGAGGTCTGCAACGATCACCGGCGCGACTGCACCACCTCCGGCTGGCACCCCTGCGGCGTCTGCATCGGCTTCCCGTGGTGAACTAGCTAGCTAGCGCGTTTCACCTTTGGCGCATCCCTCGACCGCGCTGGCCCGCACATAGGGCGTGGCGAAACGCGGTCGGGGGCCCGTCCCGAATCCACCGAAGAACCCGAGACCTCCGAAACCCGCTTCGGCGAGCGCAACGGGGACTTCACCAGCCCGGGCGTCGCGATCGGCGACCCCGGCGACGATGCGCGCGTTGGCCTTGTAGGCGCCCACCTTGAAGATGGCATCGTCGACGCGAACGAAGATGGGCACTTCGGTGCGGCACGCAAAGCTCTTGGCGGCCGATGCGCCGTTGAGCGCACCGAGCATGCCGAAGAGGGTGCCCGACGGCGGATTCGGAACCAGCGCAGACGCCGGGACCCACCCTTCCACGGTGGCATCGGCGCCGCGAATGTGCACGAGCACGTTCGCCCCCTTGCGCCCCGTTTCGAAGACGTTCTCGAGAGCCGGAGACACGACCATCCCCGGGTGCCCGGGAATCGGCGTGCTCTGCGGTCGGTCGATCTTCACCTTGGCCACCGCGGACCCACCGGGCGTGAGCGCGAGCGGGACGCTCGCCCCGGCCCGCAGATGAACGGCGTTGGAGAACGGCGGATCGGCGCTGGGCTGCGCGAAGCCGAGAGCCGAGCACGGGAGCTCCACGCGCGGCGGCGCAACCGGATCGACGCCCCGCGGCAGTGCGGCGGCCAGGTCGGCGCGATCGCCCGTGAGCGCGCGGATTCGCGCGGCGTGGATGCGGATGTAGCCGGCCACGAGCGCGCCGCTCTTCGGCGCAACGCCCACGTCGCCGGTGGCCACCTCGCCCGTGAGATCGTAGGTCGCGGTGGATACAGTGTCGGTTCCCCGGGCTGCGTCGAGCCGCGCCTCCATGCGATCTGCCTCGTACGCCGTGAAGAAGATGCTTCCGCCCGCGGTGAGGGGAATGCCCGCACCGGGAAGGCGCACCGAAGAGCCCGCGACGACGCAGGCCGCACCCGCGAGCGGCACCAGCACCGTGGCGTTGTCCTCGGGGCCCTTCGCAACGACCGGCGCAGTGGAACTGGGCGCAGCACTCGCGCTCGTTACGGGAGCAACGGTCACCGGCTCCGGCGACGAAGGCAGGGCGAGCGGTGCTGCCACCGGCGCCGGCCCGCAGCAGGCAATCACCGAAGCCGCGGCGCCGAGGGACAGCAGGCACGAGAACGACAGCTTCATACGCCCCGTTCTACCAGACGACGCCCTCCCGGGGAGCCGCAAGACCGGCCGCACTGTCTTCACGCGGGCGGCAACGCACAGCGCCGTAGACGAACGATCATATCGGCGATGAAGGCGCGGGCCTCGGCGGGCGGTGTCTCTGCGGGGAGCTTCGCGCCCTCGGGTATGGATACCTCCGAGAGCAACCAGGCGAGAGTCGCCGGCGTCGCACCTCCGTCCTTCGCCAAGGCTCCGGGTAGTGCATCTTCCACCCGGTACCCCGCCCGCTCGAGGTACATGACGTCGATGATGTCGCGCTCCTCCATCCGCCCCGCGAGGGCAGTGAGCTTGTTCGCCAGGATCTCCGCCGGTGGGTCGATCCGAACCGAGCCGACCATGGGCTTCTGCGGAACCAGCTGGGGAGCTCGTTCGAGCACGGTGTCCACGACCAAAACGTCCGAGCCGCGGACCATTGCGTAGCGTCGAAACCCCGGCGCATCTTGACGCACCTGCAGGTCGGCACCGATGGCAGCGGCTGCATCCGCGACGACGTAGCGCAGTCGACTGAACGAGCCTTCGTCGAGCGTGAACAGATCGAGGTCGTCGGTTGCGCGGTGACCGAGATGGAATCCCGCGAGCGCCGCGCCCCCGGTGAGGAACACCGACTCATCCACGCGCGCGAACAGAGCCTCGAGAACCTCGCGCTGGAACGCGCCGAGCCTAGATGAGACCATCACTCGTCCAGCCCTCGATGAGGAAGGTCCAAAACGCAGCGCGACGGCCCAAGCGGCGCCCAATGCGGGGCAAGGCTTCCTTCACGTCGCGCGGCGCGACGAACGTCCAGACATCGGTGTCCCGCGCTTCGCGCAGCATCTTGCCGAGCAAGCGATCTCGCTCGGGCCCGTCTGTGCCCGCGAGGGCCTTGCGGAGCTCGCCGACACTGATGTCCTCGTCCCACAAGAAGTACGGGCGAAGGTGCTCCTCGCGAAGGTCTACCGTCAGCGGCCGCATCGCATCAGCGTACCACGGCGGCGACGACGGGCCACGGTGAGGGAGAGGCCGTGCCTTTCCTGCGTCTCGGCGCGAGCGTCACGTCGCTCCGGAGGCGCGAGCCTCTTCCCGACGCGGTCGCACCTCCGTAGTCTCCGGGGGTCATGGTCACTCTTCGTACGCGCCCTCCGGAAGGCGGCATCGCCGGTCGCATGGTGCTTCGGGTGCTCGACTTCGCAGCGGCCCGCGGCCACGACGCGGAGGCGCTGTCGGAGCGCGCCGGCATCTCGCTTTCGGCGCTGCGAGAGAGCGACGCGCGGGTGCCCTACCCGGTGGTAGCCACGCTCGGCATGCACCTGGAGGCGGTGCTGGAAGATCCCAACTGGGGGCTGCATCTGGCGACGGACGTCCGCGACACGAAGCACTTCGACGT
The DNA here is from genome assembly GCA_013141295.1 of Polyangiaceae bacterium. Taxonomy (GTDB): domain Bacteria; phylum Myxococcota_A; class Polyangia; order Polyangiales; family Polyangiaceae; genus JABFRG01. The sequence goes on along the minus strand of JABFRG010000966.1, from coordinate 2,464 downwards.
GGGGGTGCTCATGCTCATGGCGAGCCCGAACGTGCGGGGCGCCCTCGAGCGCCTCGTGCGCTTTCAGCGATACTGGGGCGACGGCGATCGAGCCCGGCTCCTCGCTGCGCCAAAAGGTGCGTGCCTCCGGTACGTGGCGCCCAGCTCCCTGCGGAGCGGAGCCCGTCACACCGACGAGTGCGCGATGGCGGAAGTCGTCCTCGGCGTGCGAACCCTCACCGGCACTGCGGCGTCGCCCCGGGCGGTGCGGTTCCGGCACGCGGCCCCACGCGATCTCGCGGAGCACCGGGCCTTGTTCGACTGCGCCCTCGAGTTCGACGCGCCGCATGCGGAGACGGAGTGGAGCGACGACGTGCTCGCGCTCGCGATGCCCCACGCCAACGCCACGTATTGCGGCCTGTTCGAATCGCAAGTGAGCACCGCCCTCGGGAGGCTGCCGGAGCGACCCGGCGTCTCCACCGCGGTGCGCGACATCGCCCGGACCGCGCTCTCCGGAGGCCGCTGCACCCTCGCCGGCACCGCCCGCTCCCTGGCGATCACCCCGCGCACGCTCCAGCGGCGGTTGAAAGCCGAGCAGACGTCGTTCGAGGAGGTGGTGGAAGCCTTGCGACGTGAGCTCGCGCTCGCCTACCTGGACCAGGAACTTCCGCTGCGCGAGGTGGCGTGGCTCCTCGGCTACCGCGACGCGAGCGCGTTTCACTTCGCCTTCAAACGCTGGCATGGCGCGACGCCGGAGCAGGTGCGGCGCGTCCGACGCGGCGGCGGCTGAGCGCTGCGGCCCTGCGACAATCGGCTGCGAAGGCGCGACACCAGGGAACGTGCGGCCCGATGCGCGTGTCGCAGCGCGCATGTCGTCTTCTTCGGTTCCGCGCAGTGCCGGTTCGGTGTGGCCCTTCCTCGCCCTGGTGTACGGCACCACCTGGCTCTTTCAGCTCCCCTGGCTCGCCGCGAGCCACCACGTCTTGCCGGGGCCACCGGCGCGCTACGAAGGCCTGGTGGTGCTCGGATTCTTCGGGCCCACGTTGTTGGCGGTGGCGGTGGCGCTCACCGAGGACGGGCGCGCCGGGCTCCGGGACCTCTTTCGTCCCTTCCGGTTCCTGGGCGCGCCCTTTCGGCTGTACCTGCTGGCGCTCGCGGTCTCCCCGGCGCTCTTCCTGATCGCCCGCTGCGCATGGGGCCTGGCTTCCGACAATGCCGGTCCGTGGTTCTACCCGCCGCGAAGCGCGGCCCACCTGGCCGCCATGGCGATCATCCCGTTCACCGAGCAGCTACCCTGGCGCGCGCTGGTCTATCCGCGGCTCGCTGCGCGCTACGGCGAGGCCCGAGGTAGCGTTGCGACGGGCCTCGCGTGGGGGCTGTTCCACGCCCAGAAGCACGCGTTCTTTCCCGACACGACGCTGGCGGGAACGGTCGCCATGGTGTGCCTCATGACCGCGTCGGCGGTGGTCTTCACCGCGCTGCAGCGGCGGGCTCGGGGCAGCGTGCTGGTGGTGGTGGCCGCCCACGCCGGCGTGTACCTCGACAACCCTGCCTACGCGCTGCCGGACGTGCGCCCGCTGGTGGCGCTCACGGTGATTTACGTGCTGGTGGCCGCCGCGCTGCTGGTCGCGCTGCGAAGGCTCAGGGCGTGACGTCGAGCTTCACGCCGTACCAGCCGCCGACGTACTCGGAGCCACCGATGGTGCAGCGGGTGTAGTCGCCGACCACCGAAAAGAAGTACCGACCGGCCGGAAGCACCCGGTCGAAGTCGTTGGCGAGCATGCCGTTGGGATAGAACGGCCACACCACGCTACCGTCGGCGGAGCGCACCTCGCCGTTGCCGTAGATCTCGGAGTAGCAGCCGGGCGAGCCGTACAGCGATCCCGAGATGTCGATCTGCACGCGCGCCGGGCGGTCGAGGGTGAATGCCCAGTAGTCGACCGGCCGAAGGTAGTTGCTGGACTCGAGCCGTCCTTGACCCCGGCGCATGGCATTCCCGAGCTCGATGGCGCCGGCGGCAGTGCTGTGATCGCCCGGTTGCTCGTAGTCCTTCACCACCGTCCACGCGCAGGTGGCAGAGCAGGCGGGGCTCGCGGCGTCACACTCCTCCGCGCCCTCGACGCGGCCGTTGCCACAGCGCGGTCCGGTCACCGGCACCACCGCGCAGGTGCGGTCGCAGCCGTCGGTGTCGTCGGCGTTGGCGTCGTCGCAGGCCTCGAGGCCGGTCTCCAGGCGACCATCGCCGCAGCGCCGTGACCCATCAGCGACGCCGGGATGATTTTCTGGGACGCGACGTGCAGGCTCGGGCGCGACGCGGAGGTTCTCAGTGGCGAGCGCACGGAAGATCGAGGATGAGGCTGAGGCACTCCGGTGCCTGCGCGAAGCGAAGCGGTCGGGCTGCAGCCTGGGCCAATGGGCGCGGGCTCGGGGCATCGACGGCCGCTCGCTCAACGCCTGGAAGGTAAACCTGGCGCGTCGGGGGACG
>JABFRG010000675.1 GCA_013141295.1 Polyangiaceae bacterium | reverse complement strand
GCTCGCCAGGACGCAAGCGAGAAAGGCGGCGCCGAAGGACCATCGCACACCGGGGATGGTACCACCCTTCGCGCGCAGTGTATGCTGCACCCATGGCGGAGCACCCCTACGGTTCGACCCGACCGGTGCGCGCCACCACGCGCAAGGTGCTGCGGGCGACGCTCACCTGGAGCGACGGCGCAGGGGCGCACCGCGCGGTGGTGGATACCATCGCCGTCGTCGGGACGGCCACCGGTTGCGAGCTCGTGGTGATGGATGCCGGCGTCTCGCGGGTTCACGCGGAGCTGGAGATCCGCGCCGACGGGCTGTGGGTGCGCGATCTCGGCAGTCGCAACGGCACCTACGTCGAAGGTCTGCTCGTGGGGCGCGTGCGGGCATCGGAAGGCTCGCGCATCAAGGTCGGGACCACCCAGATCACGGTGCACTACGACGAGACTGCAGACCTCGGCGCCGCTGCCCCGGCGGCTTTCGGCGGCCTGGTGGGCGGCTCGCCGCCGATGGTCCGGCTCTACGAACGTCTCCGGGCGGTGGCCCCCTCCGAGCTGAGCGTCCTCATCATGGGCGAGACCGGAACCGGCAAGGAGCTGGTGGCGCGGTCGATTCACGAGGCCTCGCCGCGCGCCAAGCAGCCTTACGTGGTGGTCGACTGCGCATCGATGCCGGAGCACCTGCTGGAGCCCGCGCTCTTCGGCCACGCCCGCGGCGCGTTCACCGGCGCCTCGCACGCCCGGGCCGGCGCCTTCGAAGAGGCCGACGGCGGCACGGTGTTCCTCGACGAGATCGCCGAGCTGCCGCTCTCGATGCAGCCCCGCTTGCTTCGCGCGCTCGAATCGCGGTCGGTGAAGCGGGTGGGCGAGAGCGAGTATCGGCCCCTCGACGTGCGCTTCGTCTCCGCCACGCACCGGGATCTTCGGCGCATGGTCAACGCCGGCTCCTTTCGCGAAGACCTCTACTTTCGCCTGGCAGCGGTGAACGTGGTGGTACCGCCGCTGCGCGATCGCCTGGAGGACGTGCCGCTGCTGGTGCGCAAGTTCGCTCCCAAGCTCACCGGCACCGCCGAGGAGGAAGCGCTCCTCTCGCGGCTTCGCAAGCGCACCTGGTCCGGCAACGTGCGCGAGCTGCGCAACCACGTGGAGCGGGCGCTGGCGCTGGGCTTCGACGAGGAGAGCGAGCTTGCGGTCCGCGACGTTCCGGTACCGCCGTCGATTCCCGAGGAGGGCGATGTTTGCCAGCTCCCGCTGGCCGATCTCCGGGAGCGTTGGATCGCTTCGCTGGAGGCCGACTACCTGAAGCGGCTCATCGCCAAGTACGACCGCAACATCTCGGCCATGGCCCGCGACGCCGGCCTGAACCGCACCTACCTGCACAAGCTCCTGAAGCGCCACGGCCTCTGAATGCGCTTCCGCGGGCCTCGCGGCGCGCTACGCTACCGATGAGATGTCGGACGGCGGGCGCTACGTGTTTCACAAGAGGATCGCGGCCGGCGGCATGGGGACCGTCCACTTCGCGGTGCAGCGTGGAGCGCTAGGGTTCGCCCGGGTGGTCGCCATCAAGCGGCTCCACCCGCAGTTCGCCGAGGACGAGGATGCCCGGGCGGCCTTCGCCGACGAGGCGCGCCTGGCCGCACGCATCGAGCATCCCAACGTGGTGCGCGTGGTCGACGTGGTGGACCAGGAGGGTGAGCTCCTGGTGGTGATGGAGTACCTGCTGGGGGCTTCGCTGGCGGAGCTGGTGAAGGCCGGTCCCTTGCCCGAGGCCATCGCCGCCGGCATCGCGCTGCAGGTGTTGCGCGGGCTCGATGCCGCGCACCGCGCCACGCTGCCGAGTGGGGAGCCGCTGGAGCTCATTCATCGCGACGTCTCCCCGCAGAACATCATGGTGGGGCGCGATGGCCTCTGCCGTTTGCTCGACTTCGGCGTGGCCCGCGCGGCCGGCCGGGCGCAGATCACCATCGACGGCGGCATGAAGGGCAAGCTCGGCTACATGGCGCCGGAGCAACTGCGCGGCGAATCGCTCGACGTGACGGCCGATCTCTACGCGCTGGCGGTGGTGCTGTGGGAGGCGCTCACGGGACGGCGTCTCTTTCCGAGCATCGACGGCAGCCCTTTCGTGGCCCTTCAGCTCCGCACCCAGGTCCCCACGCTGGCGTCGCTCGAGGTGCCGGTCTCTGCCGCCGTCGACGAGGCGCTGTCGCGGGCGCTGGCGACCACGCGCGAGCCGCGCTTTTCCAGCGCGCGGGCGTTCTCCGAAGCCCTCGAGGCCGTTGCCGCGAAGGAGGGGGATATCGCCGCGTTCGTGCGGGAACGCGCCCGAGCTGCGGTGGACGAACGGGCGAGCTACCTTTCCACGCTGGAGCGTGGCGAGCCGAGCCCGGCGCCGGAGAGCCCGCTACCGGAGGCCATCGAGGCGAGCTCGGTCTCCCACAGCGGCACCCTCGACCTGCCCGAGGTCTCGGTGTTCGGTGGTCGCGCGGAGTTCCGTGTAGAGCGCACCGAGCTCATGCCCACCACCGCCACCGCGGCCCGGCTGGTGGTGCGCCCGCGTGCGAACCGCGCGCCCTACGTCGTCGGGGGGCTACTGGCGGCGCTGCTGGTGGTTCTGCTCGTGCTGCGCGGCGACGTCGCCTCCTCCGGGAGCGCAGCTCGCGGCGCAGTTCGTCCGCGCGAAGAAATGGTGCGAGACCCGGCGGCCGCCCCCCGTACCCGCGCGACCGACGCGGAAGAGTCGCCCACCGTCCGTCCGGCGCTTCGCGCGCTTCCCTCGGCGCAGCCCTCGTCGCCGCGTGCCCTGCGACCGGCGTGCGATCCGCCCTATACCCTCGATGAGCGCGGCGTGAAGCACTTCAAAGAAGAGTGCATGTAGAGCCGCTACTCGATGTTGGCGCCGCCGAGGATCCACTTGCCGAGGAGATCGCGCTCGCCCTCGGTGATGTTCGTCTTGTTGCCCTGGGGCATGGCCTTCGACACCACCGCCTGCACCTTGATCTGATCGGCGTAGGCTTTGATCTGCGCCGGCGTGTCGAACATGACGCCCTTGGGGGCCTGGGTGTACACGTTGTCGGTGGGGTGCTCGGAGTGGCAGGGCATGCAGCGCTCCTTGATGACAATCTGCACGCGACTGAACGCGACCTTCTCCACCGGTCCGCCGCCGCCGCTGCTCCCGCCGCGAATGCCCATGAAGTAGATGAGGGCGATGAGCCCGCCGGTGATGGTGGTGGCGAGCGCGGGAATCCACGCCTTGAACGTGAAGCGCACGTTGAGGATGTGCCGCACCAGCGCGCCGGTGAGCATCATCGTGAGCAGCACGAGCCACGAGTACTTGTGCCCATAGGTGCTCGGGAAGTGATTCGAGAGCATGATGAACAGCAGCGGGAACGTCATGTAGTTGTTGTGAATCGACCGCTGCTTGGCGCGGAGCGACAGCGACATGTCCTGCTCGCGCCCCTCTTCGGTGGCCTTCACCAGCTCCCGCTGCGACGGCATGATGTGCAGGAAGACGTTCCCTGCCATGCAGGTGCCGAGCACCGCGCCCACGTGGATGAAGGCGGCGCGTCCGTTGAACACATGGGTGCACGCCCACACCAAGCCCACCAGCGCGGCGAGCGAGATGACCTGCGCTTGCCGTTCCATCGTCTTGCCGATGAATCGCCACACCAGATCGTAGAAGATGACGCTGCCCACCAGGATGCCGATGCCGAGATCCTTGGCCAGGTCCGGGCTCACCGGCCCGCCGCTGTTCACCAGGAACGAGCCGTCGCCCATGTAGTAGACGATGAAGAGCAGCGCGATGCCGCTCATCCAGGTGGTGTAGCTCTGCCACTTGAACCAGTGCAGCACCTTGGGCATCTCGCCCGGCGCCAGCATGGTCTTCTCCACGTCGTAGAAGGCGCCGGAGTGCAGCATCCAGATGCGCCCGATGTGCTCCTTGCGCCGGCCTTCTACCTTTTCGAGGTTCCGGTCGAGCCAGTTGAAGAGCATCGAGTTGCCGACCCACATGATGCCCGCGATGAGATGAATCCATCGGGCGACCAGGTCGAAGACTTCACGAACGTTGGAGTCCATGGGAAGGGAGCGGCGTAGCACACGCCGAAACGGGAGAGTGCGGGAGGTAGGGTCACGCGGGGCGAAAGGCATCGCCGCGGTCTGTGGTTTTCCGTGCCGACCGGATCACACACTATCCTACCGGATCCCAAATTATCCATTCCCCCGCCTGCGACATCGGAATTTCCTCAATACTTCCGCGGTGGGGTCATGTGGGACAACGTGGCCTGATTCATGCTCAATCTCCTGGTCATGAAGACCAAGCTCGCTTCTATCGTCGCTCTCCCCCTCCTGGCCCTCACGCTCGGCGCAACCGCCGTGGGTTGCTCCGGCGCCGCCGAGGACACCGACGCCAGCGAAGACGACCTCACCAGCCTCACCGCTCGCCAGCGCGAGCTGAAGTTCTCCGGCGTGGTGTTCGTCGAGCCCAACGCCAGCGACTACACGATCCTCGCCGCCATCAAGAAGCAGACCCAGTCGGCCTTCGGCGCGCTCCGCGAAGCCAACGTCGGCGTCAACAGCCGCGAGCTCAAGGACGTCGACCCGGCGACCTTCGTGAAGACCAAGGTCAAGGTCAAGAACGCCGACGTGGCGGGCGACCCGGGCGTCGACCAGCTCCGCGTCTCGTACACCTTCACCGACTCCGCGGTGGTCCCGGTTCCCATGGCCAGCCGCTCGGCGCTCCAGTTGGCCCTCCTTCGCCCCAACTACTCGGACTCGAACCAGCGCATCTTCGACGAGTGCACCGCCAAGGACCAGGACGCCCGCGAGTTCATGAACGGGTCCATCTGGTACGTGTTCGACCCCTCGCTCGCCGGCTGCAAGACCGCGATGGCCAAGGAGCAGCAGAAGATCGACGCCGACCGCGCCAAGCTCGGTAGCTCGGCCACGGTGGTTCCGCAGAGCGAAGCCAACCGCCTCTACATCCCGGTGAGCATGGCCCTCGGCCGCATCGCCACCAGCACCAAGACCGCTTATCCGGAGTACGACCGCCTCTATGCCGGCGGCGTCGAGCCGGGCAAGGTCGTCATCGGCATGGTCAGCGGCATGATGGCCGACTGGGCCGCCGGCGAGCGCCACGAGGTGTTCGAGGATCAGGGCTACGAGATGTGGTACGGCGGCCTCCGCGAGATCTTCAACGCGCGCCCCGGCTTCAAGCTCACCAGCGTCGAGCCCTCCACCGACGCCCTCAAGTACACGGTCGACGGAAAGAACATCGCCTTCGGTAGCTTCGACGACCTGGTGAAGTTCGAGCTCGACGGCACCAACCCGGCCGGCGTCACCTACGCGAACCGCGACAAGGTCCGCGCCGCCGTCGCCAACAACCTGGCCAAGCACTGGCTCACCTTCGAAGCCCCGGTGCAGGTCACCATCAAGGGCGTCACCAAGCCGGTCACCATCAAGCTCCAGAGCTACTTCGGCGCCGAGACCGACTCGACCCCGCACAAGCGCGGCATCAAGACCTCCGACATCTTCGTCTACAACGGTCACTCGTACATCGGCTACGGCCCCCTCGACCCGAGCCGCTTCACCGCCGCCGACTTCCCCAAGAGCTACCAGGTGCTCATGATCAACGGCTGCGTCTCGTACAACTACTACGAGAAGGACTACAAGCCCCTCAAGGAGGGCGGCACCCAGAACCTCGACCTCGTGACCAACGGTCTCGAGAGCTGGGTCAACGAGAGCGGTGAGTCCATGGGTCGCTTCGTCGGCTCCTTCATCGACGGCAAGCAGAACAGCTACAAGACCATCCTCAAGAACTCGCAGTTCACCGGCTACGGCTACTCCTGGGGCCAAGACGCCCTCCGCGTGGTCGACGGCGAGCTCGACAACAAGTACAAGCCCACCACGACGCCCATCACGGTTCGCTGAACCGAAGCGGGCAAACGAAAAAGCGAGCGGAGCGCGCCGAGAGGTTCGCTCCGCTTCTCTTTTTGTCGCGGGAATTTCCCTGTGAATCCGCGAGCTCGCGAGAAATGCGACGGAGCCCGCCGAGCCCGTAACCGAACGGTAACCGGGGGAGCGCTTCCATGGTTCGAGCGTGGGTCTCGGCGCCTTTCGCGCCCCGCTTCCCGCGCACCTTGGAGGTGTCTCATGCAACGTCTTGGTCGTGTCCCCTTCGCCCTGGTCGCTGTTCTCTCGCTCGCCGCAGGCTCCGGGCTCTCGCTCGCCGCGTGCTCGTCTTCCTCCACCACGCCGCTCTCCGACGCCGGTACCACGCCCGACACGGGCACGACGCCCGATGGTTCCACCCCGGAGGACGGCGCGACCTGTGGCAAGCTCCCGGCGGCCGGTCCTTCGCAGTTGGTAGCGCCGCGCACCGATGCCAGCGAGCTCGGCGCTCGCGCCGCCATGACCCTCGATCGCAAGGGCCGTCCGGTGTTCGCCTACCTCGACGTTCGCGACGCCAACCCGGTCGACCTCTACGTGCTCACCTGGGACGACTGCGCGGGCGCCTGGCGCGCACCGCACAAGATCGACTCGGCGATCCAGAACACCGACGAGCGGACGCTCTCGATCTCGGTGGACCCCAGCGACGGACGCGTGGGTATCGGTTACCACAAGATCGTTCAGCTGGTGGGCGCACCCCGTGTGAACGCCACCGTCGCCACCTTCGTGGCGGTGTCGAGCGACGACGGTCTCAACTTCGCCTCGACCCGCGTGTCGAAGCACAAGTGCGAGACCGACAACTCCACCGAGGGCGACATCAACAACGTCTCCAACGTCCGCATCGCCCTCGACGCCGGCAAAACCTATGTAGCCTACAACCAGGACTACTCCGCCTGCGGTGCCGATCGTTGCTATGCCGGCGTCATCTTCGGCGCCGGGAACGCCGCGGGCACCGGCTTCGCCCTCGAGTCGATCTCCGACGGAGTCAACGCGGAGGCCGGGGGTCACGCCATCGCGCGCCTCGGATTCGGCATCGGTCTGGCGGTCGACAGCGACGGAAAGCCGGCCGTGGCCTACCACGTGGATCCGTTCACCGGCTACAACACCACCCTCGCGTTCTGGCGTCCGGGCTCCACCACCTCGGCCAAGATCACCGACTCGAACAGCGTGCAGAACGACGACGGCGGCGTCTCCCTGGCGTTCGACGGCAAGAAGCCTCGGGTCGTTTCGCGCATCCAGCGCGGCGCCATCGGCGCGGTCGCCGAGTACGATCTGGTGTTCTCCGCCTCCGAGGACGGCATCACCTGGGCGGCCCCGGTCGCGCTCCCGCGTCCGGAGGCCATCGCGCACTCGCAACAGATCCTCGTCTCGGGCGGCAAGGTCATCGTGGCCGCCGGTGGCCCCCACGTGTTCCGTAGCTCCGATCTGACCACCTTCACGGTGAGCGATCTCGGCCTCGCGCAGGGCGCGATTGCGGTGACCGGCGCCGTCGACAAGGGCGGCAAGCTCTGGCTGGGCATCGAAGGCACCGCGCCGGTGGTGCCCTCGGCGCTGGGCGGCGTCGTTCTACATCGCGAGCAGTGACGCGTTCTCGCTCGCTAGCGACTGCGCGCCCCGTTCAACGGCTCGCGCGCAGTCGGCGGCGGAGCGCCAGCACCGGCGGAAGATCGATGCCGGCCAGTACTCGTTCGGCCACCAGCGGCGCGGCGTCAGCCCTCTTTCGCCAGAGGTCACACGCCACGCGCTCGGGGTTCAAGCTGACCCGGCCGCCGTGCACCCGGACCGCGTCGGCGCCCAGCCACTGGCGGAGCCGATGAATTGCTACCTTGAGGGAGGTGGCCGCGCGATCGCCGTCGGAGTCGGGCCACAGCCAGTCTTGCACTTCTGTCTGGGCAGCGCCGTCGCGTTCGGCCACCAGGACCGCCAGGAGCTCGCGCAGCTTCTGGGGGCTCTTGCCACCTTCGCGGGGCGCTTCCGCGTGGCCTTCCACGACGACCTTCAGACCGTCCGCGGCCTCGATGGTCACGGGCATCGGCCAACCCACCGGAACGTCGGCCGGCGGCGGCACCGCCTTCTCGCGAATCCATTGTCGCGCCACCTCGGGCCACACGTCCTTCTCGAGGGCGAAGGCCAGGACCTTCTGCATCATCGGCGTACGCCAGCCGCACCCGGAGTGGAATCCACCCAGGTGCTTCACCAGCAACATGCGCTCCACCTGCTTGCGCGTCGCTGCCTCGTCGCCGCGCGCCATGGCGATCTCGGCGCCGGCGCAGAAGGCGATGAAGCTGAAGGTCGGGTTGTTGGCGGCCTTGGCCAGCTCTATCTGTGCCCGGTACGCGCGCTCCGCGCCCTCCAGATCGCCCGAGTGTACGCAGGCCGGTGCCAGCGCCGAGAGCACGATGACCTTGTGGAACATCGACCCCATGGCTTCGGCCATGGGCAGCGCCGTCTCGGCGTGGGCGCGGGCGGTTCGCGCGTCCCCGCGGCAGAGCGAGTACCAGCTCCGGAAGAAGTGGTACACCATGGCGTCCAGGCGTCGGTGGGTCCGTTCGGTGTGGGCCAGCTGCCCTAGGTAGCGCTCGGCACGAATCCAGTCCTCCTCGCTCAAGGCGCAGAAGATGCCCTGGGTGAGCAGGAAGAAATCGCGCACGTGGATGCCCGACGACTCGGCCAGCGCGAGCCCTCGCTCGACCTTGTCGTAGCAGTCCTCGGCCCGGCCACACTGCCAGTCGACGATGGCCGCGCACGACCACCAGACGAGGCGCGGGAGCGGCGGAAGGTGCTCGCTGCTCGAAACTTCCTGGTCGAAGGTCTCGTAAATGGCGCGGCCAGCCGGGAAGTCACCGGCCCACCAGAGCTTGTAGATGAGGAGCTGGCCCGCGGCGCCGATGCGCGTGCCGGGGTCTGCCGAGTGGGCCACCGCCTGGGCCACCGCTTCTGCATAGCGTCCGATGCGCGGATCCTCGGCGCGGCCGTACATGAGCGCGGTGAGGGCGCCTTCGCTCGTACGAAATGCGAGCGCACCCTGCGGGGGGCCGAGCTCGCCGTGGAGCGCCTCGAGATCGTCCACCAGGGCGGCCAGGCCGTGCACGGCGCCCCACTGCACCACGTAGCTGCCGACCTCCCCGCACCACGCGGCATAGGCGCGCTCCGGGTCGCGCGCTTCGATGCTGGTGAGCCGGGCCGCCGCGAAGAGGGGCCGCGCCGCTTCCGGTTCCAGCGGGAGAAGCGCCTGGCCACGCCAGAATGCCAGCGCCGACCTCGCGCCCAGCGTTCCGTCGTCCGGGAGACCGCGAATCCACTCGTGGATGGTCTGGTGGAGGCCGCGGGCGATCCACGCGTCGCCATGGGCTTCGAGGAGGTCCAACGCGCCTCGGGTGTCGCGCGCACGCACCCGCAGCTGCATGGCGGCCTCCGGCATCTGCGGTGCGATGCACGCGGCGAGCTCCAGGCGCACGCCGTCGAGTGTGACCTGATCGTCCTCCGCTGCGTTGCGTGCGAGGAGCGCGTCGCGAAGAAGGTCGTGCAGGCGAAAGTTGCCGAGCCCCACCTCGTCGACGAAGTAACGCTGCGTGGAGAGGGTGCCGAGGAGGCGCCTCACCTCGGGCGTGAGAGCCCGCAGCTCCGCCAGCTGGTGCGGAATCTCCGGGAGCTCGGCGAGCCGACGCAGGCCCGCGCGCTGCTCCGCCGGCACCGAGCCCAGGAGCTCCGCCGCGAGGAAGTCGCCCACCTCGGTCGCTGTCTTCGCCGCGGCCGCCCGGGCCTGGAACGTGGCGGCCGTCGAGCTCTTGCCGCTTCGCGCCAGCGCCAGCACGTGGGCCAGCCACCCATCGGCCTTCTCGAGCGTGCGCGCTTCCGCGGCCGATAGCTTGTCGCCCCGAACCAACGTCGCGATGTCGCGGGCCTCGCTTTCGCTGAGGCGGAGGTCGTCCATGATCGCGAGCCATCCGCCCACCTGCCCGCGTGCCAGCGAGGGCGGGGGTGCGCGCCGGCTCACCGCCACCACGCGCAGCGAATCGGTGCATACCTCACGGACTGTCTCGATGAGGGTCATGGTAGGGCTGGCGTCGGGAATGCGATGGCAGTCGTCGAGCACCACGGTGATGCTCTGCCCCGCGGCGGCCGCGCCGGCGGCCAGCTGCGAGAAGAAGCGCCGCGTGAAGTCCGAGAGCTCGGCGTGGTACTCCGGCGACCAGACCGGAAGCCGCCCCCCTCCGATGCCTGCAGCCCCGAGCGCGTGAAAGAGCGCGGCCACATCGGCGTCCTCCGCTTCCAGGCGATACCAGACGCAGGGCCCCGCCGCCTCCGACACCCAGCGCGCGACCAGCGAGGTCTTTCCCGCGCCGGGCAGGCCCACCACCCAGGTGATCGGGTAGCGTCGTCGCGAGGCCTCCAGAGCATCTTGCAGCGCGGCTCGTCGCACGTGGTCGACGACGGTAGGCACGGACGTTTTGTAAGACGGGAGTGCGTTCATACTCCGGACGCGAGGCGCCGAAGCTGAACCGTTATCATGGTCCTGCGGCGTCCCGACGGCCGCGCGCATGTATTACGAATTCTTCAACTTTCCGCTATGGACCCTTGAAGACGATGGTCGCGCAGTCCTGGCTTCCGGTGCAGCTGCCGTTGGCGTTGGCGCAGACGGAGCAGTCGTTCGTGCAAGGCACCTGGCAGGTGGCGAGCTTGGC
>JABFRG010000222.1 GCA_013141295.1 Polyangiaceae bacterium | reverse complement strand
GGTCCTCGGTTCGTGCAGGTTCGAGGGAGCGCAAAGGGGAAAACCGTGGGAACCAAGCTGTTTGGTCTGCTCGCGCGGGCTCGCCGGGCTCGGGCTCGGGCTCGGGCTCGGGCTCGGGCTCGGGCTCGGGTTGGATGGCTTCGCGGTCGACAAGCGCGCGGCCATTTGGCCGAGCTTTGGCTCGGCACGCCTTCTGCAGCGGTCCGGCGCATGACCCTGCCCACCAAGATCCTCGTTCCCACCGACTTCAGCGAGTCGGCCGACGCCGCCGTTGCCTACGCGGTGGAACTGGCCGCCAAGGTCGGCGCGAAAGTCTGCATCCTCCACGTGTACGAGCTGCCGCTCGTGCAGTACCCGGACGTGAGCGCAGGCTTCAGCGCGGAGCTCGTGAACGATCTCGAGCGCTGGAGTCAGGAAGCGGTGGACGAGGTCGTCAAGAAGTACGAGGGCCGCGGCGTCGAGATGACCACGCGCGTGACCTGCGGCGACGCCCGCGAGCATGTCCTCGAAGTGGCGCGCGTCGAGAGCACCGATCTCGTGTGCATGGGGACCCATGGCCGTCGCGGCGTCTCTCGCTGGCTCATCGGCAGCGTGGCGGAGAGCGTGGTGCGCACCAGCCCCGTGCCGGTGCTCACCATCCGCATCCCGAAGAAGTAGGCGCGCAGCGCGCCGCGCACCATCTGCGCGCCGTGAAAGAACTGCGCAGCCTTCAGCGGCTCTCGGTGGCGTCGGCGTTCTCGCGAATGCCTTCCGCCAGCTCCGAGAGCTGCCGGCCGAGGAGCACCGTGAGGTCGTCGGCGGTCACGATGCCCAGCAGATGGCCACCCTCGCTCACCACCGGAAGCCGGCGCACGCCGTGCTTTGCCATGAGCCCCAGCACGGTCTCGATGCCGTCCTCGTCGCGTACCACGATGGGATCGTAGGTAGCGACGTCGCGCAGGGCGGTGATTTGCGGCGCCCGCGCATCCGCCACCACGCGGAGCGCGAGATCGCGGTCGGTGACGATGGCGATGGGTCGCTCGGCGCGCGTCACGACCACGCACCCCACGCGCGCGTTGCGCATCTTCTTGGCGGTTTCGGCCACGAGCTCGCCTTCGTCGGAAGAAATGACCGGGCGACAGAAGCGTGCAAGGGACATGGGACCACCTGGGTTGGAGTACGCCCGGAAATCATGCACCCGAAGTGCCAGCGCGCGCGGCACGCATACTGCCTTCTCCAGCGCAGATCATGCACGATGCCCAAGCCGTTCGGCCGCCGCCCCTCATCGAGATGCGCAAGGTCTCGAAGAGCTTCGACGGGAAGGTCGTGCTCCACGAGCTCGACTTCTGCGTGCAGCGCGGCGAGACGGTGGCCATCATCGGCGGGTCGGGCTCCGGCAAGAGTACGCTCGCCCGCATCCTCATGGGCCTCGAGAAGCCCACCAGCGGCGAGCTCCTGGTCGACGGCGTGTGCCTCTCCACCCTCGACCGGCGCGAGCTGGCCGACGTGCACGCGCGCTTCGCGATGGTATTCCAGCACCACGCGCTCCTCGACTCCCTCGACGTCTTCGACAACGTCGCCTTCCAGCTTCGGGACGAGCACGAGCTCAACGAGCCCGAGATATCCCGCCGGGTGACGGAGGTCCTGCGCTCGCTGGAGATCCAGGACGCGGCCAAGAAGCTCCCGGCGGAGCTCTCCGGGGGCATGGCCAAGCGCGTGGGCATCGCCCGCGCCATGGTCGCGGGACCCGAGATTCTCATCTACGACGAGCCCACCTCGGGGCTCGACCCCATGACCTCACGCACCGTCGATCAGCTCATCGAGCACATGCGCGACACGTATCTGGTGACGTCCATCGTCATCACCCACGACATGGTGAGCGCGTACAACATCGCCGATCGCGTGGTGGTCCTGGCCAGCGGGCACATCGTGGCCGAGGGCGACCCGCGGACCATCTTCAAGTCCGAAGACCCCGCGTTGATTCCCTTCGCGCTCTCCAGCGGCGTAGACCCCTCGCACCTGAGCCCGCACGCGAAGCACGTGTCGGCGGAGGAGATTCGCGCGCGCTGGGCCAAGGATCACCCGCACGGAGCGCACCGCAGCCACGGCTTCGTGGCCTGGCTGCGTCGCTGGAAGCACCGCCTCTCCTAGCTACGCAAGGCGTGCAGGCCCCGCAAGGAGTGCGCGATGGGCCGAGGCGATGGGCGCAGGAAGCGTCGGGGAGCGCGCAGGTGCGGCAGGGCATGGCTGTTGCAGTCCTCTCGGGCATGAGCCATCGACATTCCGCCCTCTGGATTGATCACAACGAAGCCAAGATTTTCCACGTGGGCGAGGAAGACTTCGAGAAAACCGTCGTCGCCGCGCCTCACCATCACGTGAAGCGCCGCGACGGCCACAATGCCGACAGCGCGCACGACGCAGCGGAGCAGCACTTCTACCACGCGGCCGCCGAGGCCCTGCGGGAGTCCGACGAGATCCTCGTGGTCGGCCCCGCCACCGCCAAGCTGGCCTTCATCAAGCACGTGCACAAGCACGACCACGGGCTCGAGCCCAAGATCGTGGGCGTCGAGACCGTCGACCACCCGACCGACGGGCAGCTCGTGAAGTACGTGCGCAGCTACTTCCGCAAGGTCGACATGATGCGCGGCACCGTGCCCATGCAGTGAGCCGGCGCGAATCCTGATACGGTGCGAGCCAGCTAGGAGCGCTCGCACCATGTCCATGTCTACGCCGCACGCCCACGCCACCTTCTGCTGGGTCGACCTCATCACCAAGGATGCGGCGTCGGCGAAGGCTTTCTACGGCGGACTCTTCGGCTGGACGTTTCAGGACCTGCCGGACGGGGGCCAGTCGATGGGGTATCTGGGCGAACACCCGGTGGCGGCGCTCGTCCCGGTGCCCAGCATGCCTTCGTATTGGAACAACTACGTCGCCGTAGACGACGTCGATGCCGCCGTGAAGCGTGCCGCCGGTGCTGGCGGAAAGCTCATCCAGCCGCCCTTCGACATCGCCGATCTCGGGCGCGCCGCGGTGGTGGTCGACCCGGCCGGCGCGCCGCTGTGCTTCTGGCAAGCCGGCAAGCACGCCGGTGCGGGCGCCATCGGCGAGCCGGGCACACTGACCTGGAACGAGCTCTACACCCCGGACCCGGTCCTCGCCGGTCGCTTCTACGCCGAGGTCCTGGGCTGGCGCCTCGATCGCACCGAGGTGCCGGGCATCGAAGGCACCTACACGCGCTTCGAGCTCGGCAGCCGGAAGGTCGGTGGCATGCGCAAGATGCCCGCGCACATGCAGGGCGCTCCTTCGCACTGGCTCTGCTACTTCGCGGTCGAAGGCCTCGACGCGACCCTCGCCAGGGCCGCGGAGCTGGGCGGCCGAGTGGCGGCGGCACCGGTCGTCGTCGCCGGCCTCGGGCGCGTGGCCATCGTGCAGGATCCCCACGACGCGCCGTTCGCGGTGCTCGCGAAGGCCTGAGTCAGACCCGCGTCATCCCGCCGTCCACGACGATCTCCTCGCCGGTCATGAAGGACGCGTCCTCGGAGCCGAGAAAGAGCACCGCCCGCGCGATCTCTTCGGAGGTCCCGAAGCGCTTCAACGGAATGCGCTGGACGAGCCCCTCCGCGAACCCCTGCCGCGCGGCTTCGCTGAGCCCGAGCTTCCCGTAGAGCGGCGTCGCGATGGGCCCCGGGCTCACGGCGTTCACCCGCACGCCGGAAGGCGCCAGCTCGGCCGCCGCCGTGCGCACCAGCGATCGAAGCGCCGCCTTCGACGCCGCATAGGCGCTGGAGCCGGGCATGCCCAGGACGTTGTTCACCGACGAATTGACGACGATGCTGCCGCCCTTGCTCATGTACGGCGCGAGGATCTTCAGTGCCAGCCATGGCCCCTTCACGTTGACGCGGAAGGTCTCGTCGAAGTCCTCCTCCGGGAGCGACGCGATGGGTCCGAACTTGGCGACGCCGGCGTTGAGAAACAGCAGGTCGAGGGTCTGCTTGCTCCCATCGAGCCGACCGGCGATCGCCTGAAGGTCGGCCTTGGCGCCGGCATCGGAAGCGAGCACCTCCACGGCGGGCCCCAGCTCGGCCCGCGCGGCCTCCAGCGTCTCCGGGTTGCGACCGGTGACGAGGACCTTGGCGCCTTGCTCGGCGAAGAGGCGGGCGGCCGCGAGGCCGATGCCCGTCGTGCCACCGGTAACGAGCGCGGTCTTGCCTTCGAGCTTTTTCATGAGACGACTCCGAACGTAGAAGATGAGGGTCACGCGGGCGCGGCGGGCACATCCCGGCATCCGCAAGGGAAGATGTACGACGGCCGCGACCGACCGGGCAGGCCCCGAGCCGACAAGAGCCTCTTGCTTAAATCTCAACAATCGCGATGCTCGATGCATGGACTTCCTGGGTCGGGCAGCAACCTTCGTGCGCATCGTCGAAGCCGGCTCGTTCTCGCGGGCCGCGCGCTCGCTGGGAGTATCGCTCTCGGCCATCAGTCGACAGGTGACGTCGCTGGAGACGGAGCTCGGCGCCACGCTGCTGGTGCGCACCACGCGGGCCCAGCGGCTCACCGACGAGGGCCTTCGCTTCCACGCGCACGCCACCAAGCTCGTACGCGAGGCGGAGCTCGCCCGCGCCAGCGTGCGCCAGGACCGATCCATCGAAGGCAACCTCACCCTGTCGGCGTCGGTGACCCTCGGCCTCTTGCGCATCGTCCCCGGCCTTCCGACGCTTTTCGCGCAGCACCCGGCCCTCGACCTCGAGCTTCGGCTGGAAGAGCGCGCGGTGGACCTGGTGGGCGACGGCGTCGACGTGGCGGTGCGCGCGGGCCTGTCGCTCCCCCAGACCACCTCGCTGGTGGCGCAGCCGCTGGCGACCTTCCCGCGCTATCTGGTGGCCTCCCCTCGGTACCTGCGTGCGGCCGGGACGCCGCGTGACGTCACCGCGCTCGCCACCCACACCGCCATCACCGGCGTGCGCTCCGGCGCGGTGTGGGAGCTCGCCGAGGGATCCAATGCGCCGGTCCCCGTCCACATGCGCGTGAGGCTTCGGGTGGAGACGCTGGTGGGCATCCGCGACGCGGCGGTGGCAGGCCTCGGCATCGCCGTCTTGCCGGACTTCGTGGTGGCCGATGCCCTCGCGACGCGAACGCTGGTGCGCGTCCTCCCGAAGGTCACGCTGGCGCCGGTGGAGGCTCACGCGTTGTACCGGGTAGAGGCGAGAGGGTCCCGGCGCATCGCAGCGGTGCTGGCCCACCTTCGGGCGTCGCTGCCCACGAAGCCCGTTCGGGACGCTGCGGCGAACCGGGGATCGCGTGGTACCGTGGAGGCGTGAACGCGAGCGACGCCGAGGATCCCGCGTACCGGGAAGTGCCGCCGAGCCCGGCGCTGCGAGACGCCGTGGAGTGCTTCTGGACGCACAGCACCGAGGGTGCGAGCGCGCGGATCTTGCCCGACGGGTGCATGGACATCCTCTTCCGCGGCGACGCCCGAGGCTTCTCCGGCTCGGTGGTGGGCACCATGACCCGGGCGCTCGTCACCGACGCTGCGCCCGGCGTCTTCGTGGGCGTGCGCTTCTTGCCGGGCGAAGCGCGTCGCTTCTTGCGTTTCCACGCGCGTGAAGCGCAGGACCGCGTGCTGCGGCTGGAGGACGTGTGGGGCGCGCCGGGTCGCACGCTGGCCGACCGCATCGCCGAGGCGAAGACCCAGCGGACGCGCGTGGCCCTTCTCGAGGCCGCGCTCCTGGCGCAACGCCCCCACGCCCTTCCCGCCGATGGACGCGTGCGGCGCGCGGTGGCCGCGCTCCGGAGTGAAGGCACACGCGTGGCGGCGGTGGCGACCGAGCAGGCGCTCTCCGCGAGGCAGCTCCATCGGCTCTTCGAGGAGCACGTGGGCGCCGGTCCCAAGGTGGTCGCCCGCATTCTCCGCCTCCGGCGCGCCCTGGCACGCAAGCCGACGGCGCGTGCTTCCTGGGCGGAGGTGGCCGCCGACGCGGGGTACGCCGATCAGGCGCATCTGGTGCGAGAGTGCCGCGATCTCGCCGGCGTCACGCCGAGCGAGCTCGCACGGGGCTGAGGCTCGCCGCGTCCGATTCGTTCAAGCCCGCTGGGCGGGGGATTGCTATCGAAGAGGCATGAAGCTCCTTCGCACGACGCAACTCCTCGTGGTCCCCGCCATCGAGCCCCTCCTTCCGATCTGGTGCGAGCGCCTCGGCTACGCGGTCCTCGACGAGGTGCCGCTCCGGCCCGGCGGTCCCTTGGGATTCACGCTGCTCGCCCAGGGCGACCACCACCTGATGCTCCAGACCGAGGCCAGCCTGGAGGAAGACCTGCCGGCCATCGCCGCGCTGCGCCCGACCTCGCTCTTGTACAACCGCGTTGCCTCGCTCGACGACGCCATGGCGGCCATGGCTCCGGCGACGCCGCTGGTGGGTCCCCGCACGACGTTCTACGGCGCACGGGAGGCCTTCTTCGTGCTCCCCGCCGGCCACGTGGTCGGCTTCGCGGAGCACACGCCGGGTTGAACGCATCAGAAAAATGAATGGGAGAGCGCACCCACGAGGACCATGCACCTCCGCTGTCTCCTTCTCGTTCTCCTCCTCCACGTCGCGGCCTGTAGTTCGAGCTCCGGGTCCGACGGTCCCTGCGCCGACAAGAATCCGGGTGACGCGTGTCGACTGTGCGCCGCGGACGACCCCAACTGCATCGAGACGATGCAAGTGAAGACTTGCAGCCCCACCGGGGTGTGCGGCGCAAGCTATGCGTGCCCCGAAGACGGCACCATCAATTGCATGCCGGTGGTGCCCGAGGCCCGGAAAAACCTGTGCTCCGGGGCCTATTCCACGTGGATTCATCAGCACTGCCCGGGGGTGAAATTCGCGCAGTGAGCAGACACCAAGACTGCCCCGCTCCCCGTGAAATGGTAGTTTCCCGGGGCCCATGGACCAGCTCACGTACCTCAGTGGATTCGGCAACGAGCACGCGACGGAGGCGGTACCGGGGGCGCTGCCGCGCGGGCAAAACTCACCGCAGCGGGCCCCCTTCGGTCTCTACGCGGAGCAGCTCTCGGGCACCGCGTTCACCGCGCCGCGCGCCGAGAACCGTCGCTCCTGGCTCTATCGCCTCCGGCCCAGCGCGGCCCATCCGGCGTTCCGTCCGGTGGAGGGCGCGGCCTTCGCGGGCTTTCGCACCGGTCCCTTCGACGAGCTGCCGCCGTCGCCGAATCGCCTGCGCTGGAGCCCGATTCCGCTCCCGACCGCCCCCACGACCTTCATCGAAGGCCTGTTCACCGTGGCCGGCAACGGCTCGCCCGCAGCCGGCGCGGGCATCGCGGTGCACCTGTATGCGGCCAACGCATCGATGGTCGACTCCGCGTTCTTCGACGCCGACGGCGAGCTGCTGATCGTGCCGCAGGAAGGTCGCCTGCGCATCGCCACCGAGATGGGCCTCCTCGACGTCGCGCCCGGATCCATCGCGGTGGTTCCCCGCGGCGTGCGCTTTCGCGTGGAGCTCCTCGACGCCACCGCCCGCGGCTACGTGGGCGAGAACTACGGCGCGCCCTTCCGCCTTCCGGAGCTGGGCCCCATCGGCTCCAACGGCCTGGCCAACGTGCGCGATTTTCTGGTGCCGGTGGCCGCCTATGAAGACGTGGAGCGCCCCACCCGCCTCGTGCAGAAGTACCAGGGCGGCCTGTGGGAGACGACCCTCGACCACTCACCGCTCGACGTGGTCGCGTGGCACGGGAGCCTTACGCCCTACGTGTACGATCTGGCGCGCTTCGCCACCGTCGGCACCGTGAGCTTCGATCACCCGGACCCGTCCATCTTCACCGTGCTCACGTCGCCCAGCGCGGTCCCGGGCACCGCCAACTGCGACTTCGTCATCTTCCCGCCGCGCTGGATGGTGGCCGAGCACACGTTCCGGCCGCCATGGTTCCACCGCAACGTCATGAGCGAGCTCATGGGCCTGGTGCGCGGCGCCTACGACGCCAAGGGCGAAGGCTTCGCGCCCGGTGGCACCTCGCTCCACAACTGCATGAGCGCGCACGGACCGGATCGCGGGAGTTACGATCAGGCGGTGAACGCCACGCTCGTGCCGCACAAGCTCGAGAACACCCTCGCCTTCATGTTCGAGTCGCAGTGGGTCATCACCCCCACGCGCCAGGCCATGGAGTCCCCCGCCCTGCAACCCGACTACGACGCCTGCTGGAGCGGCCTCGCCAAGGCCACGCTGCCCAAGACGGAGAACCGATGAAGCTCGCATCCTTGAAGAACGGGCGCGACGGGCGCCTGATCGTGGTCTCCCGGGACCTTGCATTCTACACCGACGCCGCGTCCATCGCGCCCACCCTCCAGGCCGCCCTCGACGCCTGGGAGACCGCCGAGCCACAGCTCCGCGCGCTCGCCCATCGGCTGGAGCAAGGCGCCGTGAAGGGCGAGGTCTTCGCTCCCGAGAAGTGCGCCGCCCCCTTGCCGCGCGCCTATCAATGGGCCGACGGCTCCGCCTACGTGAACCACGTGGAGCTGGTGCGCAAGGCGCGCAACGCCGAGATGCCCAAGACCTTCTGGACCGATCCGCTCATGTACCAAGGCGGCTCCGACGGCTTCTTGGGCCCGCGCGACGCCATTCCCCTGGCCGACCCGAGCTGGGGCTGCGACATGGAAGCGGAAGTGGTGGTGGTGACCGGTGACGTGCCCCAGGGCGTCACGCGCGAAGCCGCGCTCGCCGCGGTGCGGCTGGTGGGCCTGGTGAACGACGTCTCCCTTCGCAACCTCATCCCCGCCGAGCTCGAGAAGGGCTTCGGCTTCTTCCAGTCGAAGCCCGCATCGGCGCTCTCGCCCGTGTTCGTCACCCCCGACGAGCTGGGCGACGCCTGGCGCGACGGCAAGCTGCACCGGCGGCTCGAGGTGTTCCTCGACGAGCAGCCGTTCGGTCGCGCCCAGGCCGGGGTCGACATGACCTTCGACTTCGGCGTCCTGGTGGCCCACGCCGCCAAGACCCGCGATCTGTGCGCCGGCACCATCATCGGCTCCGGCACCGTGTCGAATCGCGGCCCCGACGGAGGCCCGGGCAAGCCCATCCGCGACGGTGGCGACGGGTACTCCTGCATCGCCGAGGTCCGCACCGTGGAGAAGATCCTGGAGGGCGCGCCGAAGACGCCGTTCCTCGTCCCGGGCAACCGCGTGCGCATCGAGATGAAGGACGACGCCGGCCTCAGCATCTTCGGCGCCATCGACCAGGTCGTCGGCCGCTAACCGTTTTCGCCCCGCGAGGGTGCGACGTTCCGCATCGATCGCGGAGGCTTCCGCGCGTCTGGAATTTATTTGTCACCACCAATTGACAAACATGCCGGACGATCGCAAAACAATGTCACCTCATGAAGACAAACATTCGATTCGAACCTGGTCGTCGCGATGTTCTCCGGATGCTGGGGGCCGCTGGCCTCGGCATCGCGGGGGCGGGTCTGGTCGCTCTCCCCGGCTGCGGGGTCTACGCCGCGGAGGATGGTGAAGCCTTCGCGGCCTGGGAATTTCCAGGTGGAGAGCGCATTCCCGAGCGGGTCGTGGCCCGCGCCGCCCTCCTCGGCGCGAGCCCGCACAACACGCAGCCCTGGGGCGTCGCCATCTCGCCCGCAGCCGTGGAGCTCCGCGCGCGCTTCGACCGCAACCTCGGCACCATGGACGGCCTTCGCCGGGAGCTGCACATCGGCCTCGGCTGCGCGGTGGAGAACATGGCCATCGCGGCGGCGGCGGTGGGCCGAGCGGCCACCGTTGCGCTCCTCCCGGATCCCACCGACCCGGCGCTGGTGGCTCGGGTGGCGCTCACCCCGGCGACGGCGCGACCGAGCGCCCTGTTCGACGCGATTCCGAATCGCCACACCAACCGGGGCCCTTACCTGGACGGCGCCGCGGCGCCCGGCCTCGAAGCCGCGCTGCGGGGGTTGCAAGACGAACGGTCCCTCGAATTTCATTGGCTGGACTCGCTCGGCGAACGCGCGCGCTTTCGTCAAGAGACCATCGACGCCACCGAGGCCATCACCGGCGACGCCGACATGAGCCGTGACAGCGATCGCTGGTATCGACACACCGCGGAGGAGATTGTCGCGAACCGCGACGGCACCAGCATCGACGCCGCGGGTCTCGGCGCCTCCGAGCGCACCCTGGGCAAGGCAGGCGCCCGTCCGAGCGAGGAGTCCGCCAACACGTACTGGCTCGACGCCACCCGGACCCGGCACACCACCGGCTCGGCATTCGCGATCCTGTCCTCGACGACGGAAAGCACCCGCGTCGACCAGCTGCGGGTGGGGCGCGTCTACCAGCGCATGCACCTCTGGGCCACCTCGCAGG
This sequence comes from Polyangiaceae bacterium, assembly GCA_013141295.1. Taxonomy (GTDB): domain Bacteria; phylum Myxococcota_A; class Polyangia; order Polyangiales; family Polyangiaceae; genus JABFRG01. The sequence continues at coordinate 328 of JABFRG010000222.1, read as the reverse complement.
GCCTCGGGATGCAACCGCTCAACCAACTGGCGGAGCGCCAGGACCGCGAAGAGGCCCAGAAGCTCGAGCCGCGCTTCACCCGCGCGCTCGCCTCGTTCGTGGGTTCCGGGCGCCGGGCGCAGATGCTCTTTCGCATCGGGTATCCGTGGGAGCGCGCCTTCGCCAGCGCTCGCCGCCCGCTGGAATGGGTGCTCTCGTGAAGCGGGCGGTCGCAACCTCGCTCGCACTGGCGATGCTCCTGGTACGCGTCTCGGCCGAGGCGCAGGAGCACGCGGACGAAAGCGTCGACCCCGCCAACGTCGCGCAGATGGGCGGCCTCGGTGCGGAC
>JABFRG010000871.1 GCA_013141295.1 Polyangiaceae bacterium | reverse complement strand
CCCTTGCACCCCGACCCGCGCGCCGGCAGCCAGCGACGGCAACATACTGGAGTCCAGGAACGCGCCGGCGGACGTCGCCAGGTGCACGGGAACAGGTGCATCATACACGCTTCCCGTGGGGGCGGCGCTCGCCCTTGGAGCTGCGCTCGAAGCGACGGCCGGAGCCGTCGTGACCGCCGGGGCCACCGTTGCGGTCGTTGAAGGCGGCGTGGGAACGGCGCTGGCGGTGGGCACCGCGGCGGTACGGGCTGGCGCGGCGGCGGTGGGGTCTATCGTGAGCGCGAGCACCAGTGCCACCGCATCGGTGAGCTCGGCGCAGGTGCCCCCTTCGAGCGATCGGACGTTCCCGGAGCTACCGTCTCCGCGCTCGAGCGACACCTCGGCGTGGTAGCTCGACGCTTCCTTGTGCACCGACACCCGCGCCGCCAGCTTCGGCCGCTCGCCGCTCCGGACCATCTGCCGCACGCTCGCACGCACCGCTTCGACGTCCGGGCACTCGGCGGGCGCCGTCCACACCAGCTCCAGCGCGTCGTCGGCCCGGGACCGCGGCGCAGAGCCCACCACCAGCGCAGCGCCGACAATTGCATGCGCAATACACACGAATCGCCAGCGCGCCATTTCAAAGGCCTCCGCGGAGCGACGCTGCCAGGCGTCCGGGGTCGTTGGTGACGATGCCGTCGGCGCCGAGGTCGCGGAGCCGCGCCGCCTCGGTCTCGCTGTCGATGGTCCAGAAGTGCACGACGCGGCCGAGCCGGTGCGCTCGCTCCACGAAGGCCGCGGTGTCGAAGCGAATGCCACCTTGCGCGAGCGGAACCTGGGCCGCATCACCGTGCACCGAGCGAGCGGCCACCTCCGCCGGCAAGAAGCGCAGCGCCGCCACCTCCACCGGCCCCATGCCCACCGGGCCTTCGTACCCGGCGCGTCGGACGCGACCGAGCGTGCTCTGCGAGAAGCTCGCGAGGCGGACGGTACCGGCGCCGCGATGGGCGCGTAGCACGCGTAGCACCGCGGGCACCACGTGGGCGCCGTGGGCCTTGATGTCGATGTTGAGGGTCACACCCCCGAGCTCCTCCAGCACCGCCGAGAGCAGGGGCACGCGAACGTCGATGAAGGGGGCTTCGCCGTTCGGGCGCTCGAACCTGGCGCCCAGGTCCCACTCCCGGAGCTCGGCCCAGGTGACGTCGGCGACGCGCCGGTTGACCCCGGCCACGCGAACCCCGTCGTCGTCGTGCAGCACCACCACGCGTCCATCCCGGGTCACGTGGACGTCCAGCTCCAGGGCGCTGGCCCCCACCGAGAGCGCGTGCCGGAACCCCTCGAGGGAGTTCTCGGGATGGGTCGCCGGGGAGCCTCGGTGTCCGAAAATGGTGAACGTCACGGCCCTCACCATACGCGGCGACCCCCGCTCGGTGCACGGCCGGGAAGCAAGGCGAGAAAATTCCAGCCAACCTCCTCGCAAAAAGGTGACTGGGCGCCCGCAACCCCTCGGATCGCTTTGTGTATTGACACCGTGTTCCCCGAGAAATACCGCGTACGCCGCGACGCGCCTCGCCCACCATGTGCGGATTCAGAAGTCCCCACGTGCACTTCCCTGCAACGTGTCATTTCTGCAACGGCGAGGCCCCCGGAACGTGGGTGGTCTACAAGCAATAAAAGCCATGCGTTCCGGGCAGTTCACTTGGTTTGCAAGTTTCGGCGTGGACGACCTTCGGGCACATCGTGTAGCTCCATCTCCGTGACCTCGGCGGCCATGGATGAGCCCTTGTCACCTCGATGCTCCAAATGGAGCCTCGATCCCGAGGAGGGTTGATCCACGGCCGCACGTGACCACGCATCTCGAAAGGTACCCCCCGACCTCTCGCGAAGCTTTTCGTTCCTTCGCTCTTTCTTCTCCCCGAAGAGCAGCAACCTTCACCGTCGCTCTCGAGGCGCGAGCCTCGTCGTCTCCAAAGCGCCGAACCGCAGTGCATCGTGGCGTTCCCCAGCCCGATGACGGCGTCTTTTTTTGTCACCTCCCCACTCACGAGCGTCCGAGCATGGCCGAAACGTTGGAACTTTGGAGCAGAGCCGTCGCCTTCACCCGGGAAAAGTCCCCGGGGAGCTTCGAACAGTGGTTCACGGGAATCCAGTTCGAAGGGCTGACCGACGGTGTTCTGAGCCTCCGCGCACGCGACGAGTTCGTGCGCGACTGGGTGGAGGAGCATTTCGTTCCCACCCTCGTGGACTACCTGCGCTCGGAAACCGGCTGGTCCATCCAGACCGCTTGGTGCATCGGCGGCGAGATGCAGACCCCGGTCGTGGCCGGCGACACGCCGCTCTCCCATCGTCCGCAGTGGACGCGCCCCATCAGCATGTACCGCACCGACGCCAACGGTAGCGCTGGCGGCCGTCCCGCCACCTCTCCGCCGCCAGCCTCCACGCGCGCACCGGCAGCCGTCCTGGCCGCGCCCCCCATCGAGGGGCTCAACAGCAAGTACACCTTCCAGAACTTCGTCATCGGCCCGTCGAACCAGCTGGCCCACGCGGCCTCGGTGGCGGCGGCCGGCGGCGGTGGACCGCGCCACAACCCGCTCTTTCTCTGCGGCGGCACCGGCCTGGGCAAGACCCACCTGGTGCACGCGGTGGCCCACCGGGTCCGCGCCGAGCGCCCGGCTGCGCGCATCATCTACGTCTCCGCCGAGAAGTTCGTGAACGAGTTCGTTCAGGCGCTGCAAGACCAGAAGATGAACGAGTTCCGCAGCCGCTACCGCGACCGCTGCGATCTGCTCCTGGTCGACGACATCCAGTTCCTCGCCTCGAAGACGCAAACGCAGGAAGAGTTCTTCCACGCGTTCAACGCGCTCCACCAGGCCGACAAGCAGATCATCGTCACCAGCGACAAGTACCCGCAGCAGCTGGAGCGCATGGAAGAGCGCCTCATCTCGCGCTTCACCTGGGGTCTGGTGGCCGACATCCAGGGCCCCGAGCTCGAGACCCGCGTGGCCATCCTGCGCAAGAAGGCCCAGTTCGAGCACATCGAGCTGGCCGACGATGTGGTGCTGTTCCTGGCGCAGACGATTCGCAGCAACGTGCGCGAGCTGGAAGGCACGCTCATCCGTCTCGCCGCCAAGTCCAGCCTGGTGGGTCGCACCATCGATCTCGAGTTCGTGAAGCAGGAGCTCTCGAGCGCCGGCACGCCGCGCATTCAAGAGGCCAGCGTCGACGACATCCAGCGCGCGGTCTGCCACCACTTCAAGCTGCGCTCCGGCGATCTGCTCTCGAAGGACCGCCACAAGAGCATCGCGTTCGCCCGCCACGTGGCCATGTACCTCTGCAAGCAGCGCCTCAAGTGCAGCTTTCCGGAGCTCGGGCGCGCCTTCGGCGGCCGCGACCACACCACGGTGATGAGCGCGGTGCGCAAGGTCGAAGCCCTTCGCGCAGCCGACCCCGAGGTGCGCGCGCACCTCGAGGCCATCGAGAAGAAGCTCGGGAACGCCGATTGACGGCGTCTCCGTCTGCCTGCAACAGTAGCGGGCGATGGAACCCCGAGCCACGCGAGCGAGAGCCTTTCGGGCGCGTCCGGTGACGATCGCCCTGGCGGTGCTCGCGTTGCCGCTGGTGGTGGCCGGCCTCTCGATGGATGCACACTTTCGCCGCGCGCGCGCCGAGCGCGCCCAACCGGTGACGGATGCGGTAGCGGTGCGCCTGCCCTCCCCCGACATGGCGCTGTTCGGCGGCGCGCGCTGGCTCCGGGCCCCCACGCTGGAAGAGCCCGGCGCTGCCTTCGCCGACGGCCCGGGCGCGGTGGATCCTGATCCCGCAGGCGGCCTCGTCGCGCCACCGAAGGCCATCTGGGCCCAGGTGAAGGGCGCCCGATGAAGGTCATGCCTCTCCTGGGCTACGCGCTGCGCGGCCTCGCGCGCCGGAAGGCCAAGGCCACGGTGCTCATCCTGGGTCTCGCCTCCGGGGTGGCGCTCCTGGCGGCGGTGCTCTTCATGACCGATGCGCTGCGCGCCCAGGCCGATCGCCTGCGCGTGGCGATGCCCGACATCGTGGTGCAGAAGCTGGTCGCCGGACGACCGTCCACCTTGCCCCGCGCGTTCACGAGCAAGATCGAGCCCATCCCCGCGGTGCGTGCGGTGCGGCCTCGAGTGTGGGGTTACCTGTTTCTCCCGGCGCTTCAAGGCAACGTGACGGTGGTCGGTGTGCCCGCCGGCGTACGGCCGCTCCAGCAAGTGCAGGGTACACTCGGTCAGGGTCGCGATCTGGTGCCGGGCGCCCACGAGATGGTGGCCGGCGCCACGCTGGCGCAGGCGCTGGGTCTCCTCGAGGGGGATACGCTGGGCCTTCCTTCGCTGGGGGGCACCGCGGTGCCGCTCACCTTCGTGGGGGCCTTCTCTTCCAGCGTCGACCTCTACACCGCCGACGTGGTGCTGTGCGACGAGGCCGACGCTCGCGTACTGCTCGGGATGGGTCCCGACGAGGCTACCGACTTCGCGGTCGAGCTCACCAACCCTGCCGAGTCGTCGGTCATCGCCCAGACCATCGCCGAGGGCACACCGGGCCTCCGCGTGCTCGAGCGCGAGCCCATGGCGCGCATCCACTCGCTCACCTACGGGCGTCGCTCGGGCCTCTTCTTCGTGGGGGCGATTCCCGCGATCCTCGCCCTGCTTCTCCTCATGAGCGATCGCGCCAGCGGGCTCAGTCGCGAGGAGCGCCGCGAGGTGTCGGTGCTCAAGGCCATCGGATGGAGCACCGAAGAGGTGCTCTACACCAAGGTCTTCGAGGCTGCGCTCACCGGGAGCATCGCGACCGCCCTGGGTCTGTTCGTCGCCTACGGGTGGGTCTTCTGGCTCGGCGCCATCGGCCTTCGCGCCACCCTGGCTGGCTGGAGCTCGGTGTACCCGGACCTGGCGCTGGTGCCAGCCGTGGACCCGGCGCAGCTCCTGGCCATCGCCGGCGCCGTGCTCTTGCCGTATGTAGGGCTGTGCGTGGTGCCCTCGTGGCGCGCAGCTGCAGCAGATCCCGTCGCGGTGATGCGGGGCGAGTGATAGAACCGGCTCCATGAGCCGTTCCCGTCGCCCCACGTCGAACATCGACCGCCCGGCTGCGGCGGCCGCCATCGACGCCTTCCTGCGCGCCATCGGTCGCGACCCCACGCGCGAACCGGATCTGGTGGGCACCGGCCAGCGAGTGGCCGACGCCTTCCTCGACGAGCTATGTGCAGGATACACGGTATCCATAGACCGCCTGGTGGCGGAGAATCGCGTGGCCGCCAAGGACGCGCCGGCGGTCATCCTGGCTCGCGACGTACCGGTCACCATCATGTGCCCGCATCACTTGCTCCCGGCGACCGGCAAAGCGCAGGTGGCCTTCGCGCCCAAAGGCGAGCTCATCGGGGTCGGCGCCATCGTGCAGCTGGTCGACGCGCTCTCCCGGCGGCTGGTGCTGCAGGAGACGCTCTCCGAGAGCATCGTCGATACGTTGATGATACACTTATCTCCCCGCTGGGCCGCGTGCACGGTGCGCCTCTCCCACGGCTGCATGGTGGCCCGCGGCGAGCGCTCCCACGGCACCACCGTGGAGACGCTCTCGGTCCGCAAGGTCGCCGCCGGCGAAGCGCGACAACTCTTGGGGGCGTCGTGAGCTCGGCAAAGCACCGCGTGGCGGTGGTCACCGGCGCCAGCAAAGGCATCGGCCGGGCGGTGGCGTTGGAGCTGGGCCGGCGCGGTGTGGGGGTCGCCCTCTGGTCGCGCTCCAAGGCTTCGCTGCGGCCAGTGAGCGCCGAGCTGAAGAAGCTGGGCGTTCCGTTCCTGGCGCTGGGCTGCGACGTGTCGCGGAGCGCCGACGTGGCGGCCGCAGCCAAAGCCACCTTGCGCGCCTTCGGAGCCCCCGCCTTCGTGGTGAACAATGCCGGCATCGTGCACCGCTCGCTCGTCGAGGACACCAGCGAGAAGAGCTGGGACCAGGTGGTGGGCGTGAACCTCAAGGCGACCTTCCTGGTGACCCGGGCCCTCTTGCCGGCCATGAAGAAGGCCAAGGCTGGCCGCTTCGTGAACGTCGCCAGCATCTCCTCCACCCTGGGCACTGCACGCCAGGCCTCGTACTGCGCCGCCAAGTGGGGCGTGGTGGGCTTCACCAAGTCGCTCGCCGAGGAGCTCCGCGGCACGCGCCTCGTCGCGCTCTCGGTGCTCCCGGGCTCCGTGAACACCGACATGCTCAAGGGCAGCGGCTTTCCCCCGGCCATGGAACCCGAGGACGTGGCGCGCCTCATCGTGTACGCGGCCATGGACGCGCCAGCCGCCATGAACGGCAGCGCCGTGGAGATGTTCGGCTGACGGATCTACGGGCTCAGCGGCGCTTCAGCGTGACGCGGATGCCCGTGGCGCCGTAGCGGTAGTCGGTGGTGCCGCAGCTGTCTTTGATGCCGTCGTAGGGGAGCGTGTCGTCGCTGACGGTGACGGCTGCGTCGGCGGTCACCGCGCAGGTGTAGGTGAACGTGATGGATCCAGCGTCGAGGGCGAAGGTCCCGGCGCGGTAGCTGATGGGGCCGGGCGCCGCATCGGCGGTAGTCTGGATCTGCCGGATGCGGGTGAACTTGCCGGAGGCGTCGACCACGAAAGTTTCGCGCCAGGATCCGCCGAGGCCACTCGCGCGGTCGGCAAAGACCGCGTCGTAGATGCCGGGCTCGAGGGGACCACCCTTGTAGGTCTCGCCGGCGCTGGCATCGGTCATGAGGAAGAGCGCTGCGGGCTTGCCGAAGTCGAGGGCGCCGCAGGGATTGCCGCCATCGGCCGGGGGCGCGTGAACGCAGGAGCCGTCGGCGCCCGCGTCGTTGGAACCGCCGCCGTCCTCGCTGGTGGCGCCGTCCTTTGGGGTGATGCTGCCGTCGTCGCCCCCACTGTTGCCAGCGTCGACGGGCCCGGTGGCGGCCGGCGGATCACTCGAACAAGCAACGAAGGTAGCGGCTCCGATGGAGGCGGCCGCGAGGGTGACGAGCAAGAGTACGCGCATTGCAGGACTGTAACATGAGGCGAGACGGGCTCAAGGTCAGTGATCCACCCGCAAGGTCAAGGGCGTGCCGACGGGCGCACCGACCCGGGCGAAGAACGTCTTCCCCTTGGCGGCGGTGAGATGAACCATGGGCTCGATGCCGGCGCTGCAACCGACGCGCGCGGTCGCGTCACACGCGACGCCGGTGAACACCTCAAGGACGGCGCCGCTCGCCTTCTCGACGGTCACGTCCACTTCGTCTTTGGTGGCGACGAAGCGAAAGGTCCGCGCGGGCAGCGAGCCCGCACACGAGAAGGCGAAGGGCTCGGCGAGCCCCAGGCGGAAACCGGCGCGCTCGGCACCGGACGCCTCCCAGGTGAACGGCGCCTGGCACGACGTACCGTCACCACCGCCCGAGATGCATGCGCCTTGCACACAAATCTCGCGGTCCGAGCATCGGTTCAGGCAGCTGCCACAGTGGTCGGCATTGCTGGCGCGGTCGCCGATGCACGCTCCGGCGCAGCGGGCCCCGGGGCAGCTGGGGTCTGCAGCGCAAGCGCCGTTCACGCACGAACCCGCACCGCACTGCTGGGGGCACGTGCCGCAGTGGGCGCCGTCGCTGGAGAGGTCGGCGCACATCTCGCTCTGCCCCATGGTGCACACCACGAACCCCTCGCGGCAGCCCGACTGCGGCGTGTGCACGGAGCCGCGGTCTTCACCCGCGCCCGCGTCCGGGGTGCCCGAAGGCGCGCTCGTGCTGCAGGCGCCCGCGAGCCCCAGGCTCACGAGAACGACAGCGCGCGCGACGAGGCTCGCGCCTCTTTCGCTGTGGGAGAGGCCCATGACGAAATGCGTAGCACCCCGCCGGCGCGCTGGCGAACGGTGGTCAGAGCCCCATGAGCTTGGCGAGGTAGTAGCGCATGGTCTCGGTGGTGCCGCCGCCGATGCGGAAGAGCCGCGCGTCGCGCCAGGCGCGCGCGATGTGGTACTCCTCGATGTAGCCGGCGCCGCCGTAGAACTGCAGGCACTGGTCGGGAATCTCGCCGGTGAGATCGCCCACGAAGGCCTTGGCCATGGAGATGAGCTTCACCGTCTCCATGCTCACCTGGCCCTTCTTCTCGTGGTGCTCCTCGTTGTAGACCTCGCACGCTGCGTAGGTGAGAGCCCGGCCGGCCTCGAGCTTCGTGTAGAGGTCCACGAACTTGTGCTGCCAGTACTCGCGCTTGATGATGGGCTTGCCGAAGGCCTTGCGATCGCGACCGTAGGCCACCGCCTGGTCGAGCATGAGCTTCATGCCGGAGGTGCTGCTCGCGGCAGCGATGACCCGCTCCGACTGGAAGTTCTGCATGAGGTACATGAACCCCATGTTCTCTTCGCCCAGCAGATAGCGCTTCGGGATGCGCATGTCCTCGAAGGCGAGCTCCGCGGTGTCGCTCGAGTGGTTGCCGATCTTCTTCAGCTTCTTGGAGACGCTGAAGCCCTTGGTATTGGTGGGCACCAGGAAGAACGAGCAGCCGTGGGCGCCGGCCTCGGGGTTGGTCTTCACCAGCAGCGTGACGAAGTCGGCGCGGGTGCCGTTGGTGATGTAGGTCTTGGCGCCGTTGATGATGTAGTCGTCGCCGTCCTTCTTGGCCCAGGTCTGGATGCCGGCCACGTCGCTGCCGGCGTTGGGCTCGCTGACGCCGAGCGCCGCGATCTTGTCGCCCTTGAGCGCAGGCTTGAGGAACTCTTCGATCTGCTCCTTGCTGCCGATGTCGCTGATGACCGGGGTGGCCATGTCGGCCTGGACCAAGAGGCCCATGGTGACGCCGGCCATGGTGCAGTTCACCAGCTCTTCGGCCTTGGCCACCGCGAACCAGAAGTCGCCCCCGGCGCCGCCGTGCTCCTCCGGGTAGTGGGCGCCGAGGATGCCCAGCTCACCGGCGCGCTTGAAGACGTGGTTGGGGAACGTCTCCGCCGCTTCCCACTCGTCGGCGTACGGCGCGAGCTCCTTCTGGGCGAAGTTCTTCACCGTGTTGCGGAACTGCTCGTGCTCTTCGCGGAAGTGCTTGGCCATCGTTCTTCTCCAGCTGGCGGGTCGTGCTTATATTTCGTACACGAAACTTCCGAGGACGCAAGACTTGGGGATTTCGCGACGTTACGCGCCGCGTCAGGGACGACCAAGTGCCCGTTTCAATTGGTGACGCGCTCGACGCCGCCGGTGGCAGGCTCGGCCGTCTGCGGGGCATCGCGCTTCACCGGGAGCGGCTGCACCACCCGCGCGGAGAGCTTGGTGATGCGATCGCAGGAGGCCTTGTTGCCCAGATCGCAGGCCCGCTTGAAGTAGGTCTTGGCAGTGGTCGCGTCCTTCGAGACGCCGTCGCCGTACTGGTAGAGGAGCCCGATGTTGTCGCAGCCGAGGCGGCTGCCGCCGTCGCAGGCCTGCTTGTAGTAGAGGGCGGCGCGAGTCACGTCGCGACCAACGCCGCGGCCGGCGTCGTAGAGGAAGCCGAGCCCGTTGCAGCCCCCCTCGTACCCCTCGTCGCAGGCGCGCTTGTAGAGCGCCGCGGCCTTGCCGTCGTCTTGCCCCACGCCGCGGCCCTTGGTGAAGAGGTTGGCGAGGTTGCTGCAGCCGATGGAGCTGCCATTCTCGCAGGCGCGGGCGTAGGCGTTGGCAGAGAGGGTCGGGTCGGCGGTCATGCCGATGCCGTTGTCGGCCACGAAGCCGAGGTCGCTGCAGCCACCGGGCTCACCGCCCTCGCAGGCCTTGCGATAGAGCTGCACCGCCTGCGCGGGGTCGGCAGTCACGCCTTCGCCCTTCTGGAGCGCGAAGCCCAGCTCGTCGCAGGCCCGGAGCGAGCCGCCGTCGCAGGCCTTGCGAAAGAGCGCCACCGCCCGCGCAGGATCCTTGGTGGTGCCGGAGCCGCGCCGGTACATGCTGCCGAGGTTGACGCACGCGCTGGGCTCGTTTTGGGCGCAGGCATCTCGATAGAGCGTGAACGCGCGACTGGGGTCGGCCGCGACACCGCGGCCGCGATCGTACATGGTGCCGAGGTTGCTGCAACCGAGGGCGTCTTTGCCGTCGCAGGCGCGGCGGTAGTACTCCACCGCCTTGGCGTCGTCCTTGGCCACCCCACGACCGCGCGCGAGCAGCACGCCCACTTCCGTGCAAGATACAGCTTCGCCGCGCTCGCAGGCCGCGGAGAACGCCCGCGCTGCGGCGGGCAGATCGCGCGTGGTGCCGTGCCCCTCCCGGTACATCATGCCGAGCCGCGTGCAGCCGTAGCCCACCTTGGCCTCGCAAGCGCGCTTCTCGATGGCGAAAGCGCCGTCCACGTCGCGGGCGACGCCGCGGCCGAACTCCAGGTAGAAGCCATAGTTGGCGCAGCCTTCCTGGTTGCCGCCGTCGCAGGCCTTCTTGTGGAACTCGACCGCCTTGGCCTCGCTCTTGGGAACCAGGCGGCCGTCCCCGTGGATGTAGCCGGCCTCGACGCAGCTGGGCATGTTCCCGGCGGCGCACTGTTCCGTGCATTCTGCAACGTTGTTGGGCTTGCAGGTGCGCGAGGCATCGCCACCGGAGGCCGGCCGCGACGAAGGCGCATCTCCACCCGGGAATCGCAGGTTGGACAAGGAGCCGGACGAGCCCGGCGCGGACGCGGAAGCCCCCGGCGCGGGCGCAATGGTCGTGGGCGCGGCCACGGAC